>JAHECP010000035.1 GCA_024641665.1 Acidobacteriota bacterium | reverse complement strand
GGCCGGCCTCGGTCAACGTGGCGCGCGCCGCGCTCGACGCGGCCGAGGCCGGCCTCGCCAATGCGCGCCAGGACGCCGAGCGCGCGAGCAACCTGTACGACCGCGGCGCGATGGCCAAGCAGCGCGCCGACGCCGCCGACACGGCGCGGCGGGTGGCCGTCGCTCAGCGCGACCTCGCGAAGGCGAACGTCGCGCAGGCAGAGGCCGCGCACCGCCGCGCGCTGGAGGTTCAGCGCGACGCCACGCTGCGCGCGCCCGTCTCGGGCGTCGTCGTCGAGCGCAACGTCGATCCCGGCAACCTCGTCGGTCCGGCCAGCAGCACGCCGGTCGTCGCGCTGGCCGACCTGCGCGTGCTGAAGCTCGAGGCGGGCGTTTCGGAGCTCGACGCCGGCCGCCTGCACGCGGGCGCGACCGCCACGATCACCCTGCCCGCGAAGCCGGGCGAGACCTACACGGGCACGCTCGCCGCCGTCGCGCCGGAGGTCGATCCGCGCAACCGGCACTTCCGGATCGAGATCCGCGTGGAGAACCGCGGCGAGCGCCTGCTGGGCGGCATGTACGCCACCGCCCGCATCGTCGTCGATCGGGCGGACGGCCTCGTCGTGCCGTCGGCCGCGATCTTCACGCGCGACGGCCGGCCCGCCGTATACCGCGTGACGGGCGACACGGTGGCGATCGTGCCGGTCACGACCGGGCTGAGCGACGGCACGCGCACCGCCATCGTGTCGGGCCTCGACGCGGGGGACGTGGTCGTCGCGGACGCGCGCCGCGACATCGCCGACGGCGCGCGTGTGCGGCCGGTGACGGAGGGCTGAGCCATGTGGATCTCCAACACCTCCATCAAGCGGCCCGTCTTCGCGACGATGTTCATCATGAGCTTCGTCGTGCTGGGCATCGTGTCGATGACCAGGCTCGGCATCGACCTGTTCCCCGACGTCAGCTTCCCGTTCGTGAACGTGTCGATCGTCTACCCCGGCGCGTCGCCCGAGGAGGTCGAGACGCTCGTCACCAAGCCCGTCGAGGACGCCGTCGCGGGCATCGAGGGCGTGAAGCGCGTCGAGTCGAACTCCAACGAGAGCTACGCGCGCGTCGGCATCGAGTTCAACCTGGACGTGGACCCGCAGGGCGCCGCCGCCGAAGTCCGCGAGAAGGTGGCCGGCATCCGCTACAAGCTGCCCAAGGAGATCGAGGACCCGACGATCGTGCGGTTCGACGTGGCGTCGCTGCCGATCGCCACCTACGCCGTGTCGTCGCCGCTCCCCGCCGACCGCACGCGGCGCATCGTCGAGGACGAGATCAAGCCGCTCGTCGAGCGGATCGACGGCGTCGCGGGCGTCGAGGTGAACGGCGGCCTGGTGCGCGAGGTGCACGTCGACCTGGATCCCCGCCGCCTCGAGGCGCTGAACCTGCCGATCGCGGCCGTCGCCGACGCGCTGGCGGCGGCCAACCTGGACGTGCCGGGCGGCAAGGTGATCGCCGGCGGCCAGGACATCTCGCTGCGCACGAAGGGCGAGTTCCGCACGGTGGCCGAGGTGGGGGACGTCATCCTGCGCTCGACCGCCGGCTCGACCGTGCGCCTGAAGGACGTGGCGACAGTCGTGGACGGCTACGAGGACCGCACGACCACCACCCGCCTGAACGGCGTGGGCGCCGTGTCGTTCGCGGTGCGCAAGCAGGCCGGCGGCAACACCGTCGCCATCACCCAGCGGGTCAACGTCGCGCTCGCGAAGAACGCGTCCGCGTTCCCGGACCTCACGATCGGGCCCGTCCACGAGGACGCGCGCTACATCCGCGCCAACCTCCAGGACGTCCGCACGAACATCATCTTCGGCGGCCTGATGGCCGTGCTCATCGTGTTCGTGTTCATGCGCGACTGGCGGTCCACGCTCATCACGGCCCTGGCGCTGCCGACCTCGGTCATCGCCACCTTCTTCTTCATGTGGGTGGCCGGCTTCTCGTTCAACATGATGACGATGATGGCGATCTCGCTCGTCATCGGCATCCTGATCGACGACGCGGTCGTCGTGCGCGAGAACATCTACCGGCACATGGAGCACGGCGAGGACGCAATGACGGCCGCCCGCAACGGCACTTCGGAGATCGGCCTGGCCGTCATGGCCACGACCTTCACCATCCTCTCGGTGTTCCTGCCCGTCGGCTTCATGACGGGCATCGTGGGCCAGTTCTTCAAGTCGTTCGCGCTCACCGTGGCGTTCGCCGTCGCCATGTCGCTCGTCGTGGCGTTCACGCTCGACCCGATGCTGTCGTCACGCTTCGTGCGCTACATCCCGCCCGAGGAGCGCATGCGCACCCGGTTCGGCCGGCTGATGGAGCGGTGGGGCCGCGCCTACGACCGTCTCGACCGCGTCTACCATCGCCTGCTGCAGTGGGCGCTGGCGCACCCGTACAAGGTGGTGACGACCGCGATCGTCGTGTTCGTCGCCAGCCTGTCCACGCTCGCAGTCATCGGCACGGAATTCATGCCGGTCGAGGACCGCGGCGAGCTCAACGTGATGGTCGAGCTGCCGCCGGGCACGGCGTTCGACGAGGCGGTCCGGACGGTGTCGCGCGTGGAGCAGGACCTGCGCGCGCTGCCCGAGGTCCGCCAGGTCTTCTCGACCGTCGGCGTCAGCGGCGACCTGCGCAAGTCGCAGATCCGCGTACTGACAACGCCGAAGAACGAGCGGCTGGAGAGCATCGAGGCCATCAAGGACGAGATCCGGGCCAGGGCCAAGGACGTGCCGCTCGCCGACATCCGCGTGTCCGACCCCGAGTTCATGCAGGGCGCGCCGGTCGAGCAGCCCATCAACGTCTACGTCCGCGGCGACGACATGGAGGCGCTCCGCCGCCTCAGCGCCGAGCTGCTGCGCAAGATCAGCGCGATTCCGGGCGCCGTGGACGTCAGCAGCTCGCTCGTCTCGGGCAAGCCCGAGATGGTGGCGCGCGTCGACCGGGCGCGCGCGGCCGACATGGGCTTCAGCGTCGGCGCAGTGGCCATGCAGGTGCGCAGCATGGTCGAGGGCGTCGTACCGAGCAAGCTTCGCGACGGCGACCACGAGTACGACATCCGCGTGCGCCTCGCGCCGCGCTTCCGCAACGACTTCGCCGCGATCGGCGCCGCGCCGCTCTACTCGCCCACCGGCGTCGCCGTCCGCACCGCGGACCTGGTCACCCTGCAGCCCGGCGTCGGGCCCGGCAGCATCGACCGCGAGCAGCGCGTCCGGCAGGCCAAGATCGGCGTCGACCTGCGCGGGCGGTCGCTCGGCGACGTGACCAACGACATCCGCGCCGTCATCGCCGGCATGGCGATCCCCTCGACGTTCCAGGTAGGCTTCGCCGGCGACGTCGAGCTGATGGAGGAGACCGCGCAGGGCATGCTGCTCGCCATGCTGCTCGCCGTGGCGTTCATCTACATCGTCCTGTCGTCGCAGTTCGAGTCGTTCACCGAGCCGCTCATCATCATGCTGTCGCTGCCCCTCGCCCTCGTGGGCGCGCTGCTCATGCTGCTGGCGACGCACCACCACCTCGGCCTGCCCGCGATGATCGGCATCGTCATGCTCCTGGGCCTGGTGACGAAGAACGCCATCCTGCTCGTGGACATGACCAACCAGGTGCGCCGCGAGAAGGGTGCCGGGGTCGTCCAGGCCATTCTCGAGGCGGGCCCGATCCGCCTCCGCCCCATCCTGATGACGACGATGGCCATGATCCTGGGGATGCTGCCGTCGGCGTTCGGCCTGGGCGAGGGCGGCGAGTTCCGCGCGCCGATGGCCCTGGCCACGATCGGCGGGCTCATCACCTCGACGCTGCTCACGCTGGTGCTCGTGCCGGTGGCCTACATGCTGCTCGCGCGCGTGCTCGATCGCGTGAAGGTGTGGCGCACGTCGCCCTCGCCGGCCGCGGCGTCCGCCGTGCGCATCGCCGGCGTGCTGCTGCTCGTCGCGCTCCTCGGCGGCGTGTTCGCCGTGGCGAACGCCTTCGCGCAGGACGCGGCGGCGTCCTCGCCCTCGGCGGTCGCGGGCGTCCAGCTCCAGCCCGGCGCGCGCGCGTTGACCTTCGACGACGCACTGCGGATGGCGTTCGAGCGGAACCAGCAGCTGAAGGTGGCCGAGGCGCGGCTCGGCGAGTCGTCCGGGCGCGTTTCCGAGGCGCGAACCACGTTCCTGCCCAGCGTGGACCTGAACTACCTCTTCACGCCGGCGCAGCAGGCCGCGCTCTTGCGCATCCCGGCGGGCTTCTTCGGGCCGAACGAGCAGACGTTCCGCGCCAACTTCGTGCGCACGAACGTGCTGCGTCTCGATGTGACGCAGCCGATCTACACCGGCGGGCGGCTGTCGAACGCCTACGCCGCGACGGCGGCCGCCGAGCAGGCGTCGCGCGAGGAGCTCGAGCGCGCGCGCCAGGGCCTGGCGCTGAGCGTGGTCGAGATCTACTACGGCGCGCTGCTCCAGCGGCAGGGCGTGGCCGTGGCCGAGGAGGGCGTCGAGCGCGCCGAGGTGCACCTGACGCTGGCGAAGACCCGGTACGAGGAGGGCACGGTCGCCCGGCTCGACGTGCTCAGGGCCGAGGTGGAGCTGGCGAACCAGCGGGCGCGGCTGATCCGGGCGCGGAGCGCGGCCGACGTCGCCATGCAGGCACTGCGCGCGGTGCTGTCCGTGGACGACACCACGCCGCTCGCGCTCGACGGGTCGCTCGACGAGGAGACGACCGTGCCGCCGCAGGACGAGCTGCTCGGCCGGCTCCCGACGCGGCCCGACGTGCGGGCGCTCGCCGCGCGGCACGAGAGCGCCGAGCGCCTGCGGGCGGTCGTCACCGCCGATCTGAAGCCCACGGTGGCGTTCACCGGCAACGTGCAGTACCAGGAGGACGGCTGGAACACCCTGTGGAACGGCGACAACCGGAGCTACCAGTTCGCGGTCGCGGTGACGGTGCCGCTCTTCTCCGGGCCGCGCGTGGCCGCCCGGCGGGCGACCGCCGAGGCGCAGGCGCGGGAGACCGAGCACGGCATCAACGCCACGCTGGACGCCGGGCGGCTGGAGGTCACCTCCGCGTATCGCGAGCTGGAGGCCGCGCGCGAGATCGTGTCCACGCAGCAGAAGGCGCTGGAGCTGGCGCGCGAGGGCCTGTCGATCGCCGAGGTGTCCTACGAGAACGGCATGATCACCTCGGCCGAGCTCAACGACGCGCGGCAGTCGCTGCTCGAGACCGAGTGGGAGCTGGCGCAGGCGAAGTACGCCGTCGTCGTCGCCGCCGCGCGGACGAAGTACGCCGCGGGGATCTCGTAGACACGGCTGACGGCCCAGGGCTCACGGCTCAGGCGCTGTCACGCCCCGGCGCGTAGTCTGGGCCCGTCGCCTCGCTCCACTCCCTCGGTCTTCCGTGGCGATTTCCGTGGTACTTCCGTGGTCGTTCCGTGGCCCTTTCCTCCCCAGCCCCCAGTCCCGTCAGCGTCAGCGCTTCTTGTTGTACCCCCGCTCGCCGTACGGCTGCAGCTTCTCGAGCCACAGCTCGACGAGCGCGTCGAGCTCGTCCTGGCAGGCCTTCAGCTCGGCCTCGGTGGCCGTCGCTCCCTCGCGCGGCGTGATCCGGTCGAGCTCCTCGAACACGAACCGGGTGCCGCCGTACCGCTTCCAGTCGGCGTGCAGCTCGGGGATCGGCGGCTGCGCCGAGCGGGTGGACGTGAACTCGTGACGGTTCCGCGCGGCGTCGAGGTTCATGGTCCCCGCCACGAAGATCTTGCCGTTGTCGACGTTCCGGATCTGGTAGACGCCCATCGGCCGGAACGCCTGCTTGTACTCGGCGACCAGATCCTTCTTCCGCTGCTTGTCGGTCATGTCGCCGATCCCCGCGTCACTTCGCTCTCGTCGTCCCGCCCGCTGGCCAACACCGGTGGGTCGTTCACCTCGACGCTGACCAGGTGCAGTACGCGCGCGCCCACGTTCTCCAGCGAGCGTTTCCTTTCCAGCTCGGTCGGCCACGCGGGCCCTGCGGGCGCGAGCCGTGCGTCCGCTCCGGCCGTCGAGCGCCGGTTTACCGCCGCACGAAGCGCCCGCAGCCCGTCACGGCCGCAATCGTGCCGGTGACGATGACGAGGGCCAGGACCGCGCCCACGGGCCGCCGATACTGAGGCATCGCGTAGGACGCAATCGCCGCGGCCACGCAGGCAGCGCCGAGGATCATGCCCGTTCCGCCCACCCACCGCGCCAGCCCCGCCGGGTCCGAACATCTGGCCGAATCGAACCCGGCCACCAGGCCCGGCCACCGGCGGCTCCACATCACGTAGCTGCTGATGCCGATGCCGAGCCCGATCAGCAGCAGGAGCACGAGTACGCCGTTCATCCCGTCACCCCGATCCTGGTCGTTCAGTCGTGCAGCGGCGGCCCGACCAGCTCGATGCCGTAGCGGCCCGCGACCTCCGCCAGGTGAGCCGCCTGCTCCGGTGTCGGCGGCCCGGGGGGCGGCGGCAGCTCCGCTCGCGGCGCGGGCCGTCCGACGTCGCGGACGAAGCGCTCGAAGTCGCCGGGCGTCGTGACCGTCATCCATCGGCCGCCGCCGGGCGACTCGACGCGGAAGGTGTGCGGGACGCCCTTGGGCACGAGCAGGATCGCGCCGGTCTCGAGCGTCCGCTGCTGGCCGTCGACGTGAAAGCAGAACTCGCCGCCGAGCACGTGGAAGAGCTCGTCTTCCGTGCGATGAATGTGAAGCGGCGGGGTGTGCCCCGCCGGCGCCCGGTGTTCCAGGAGGCTGATGCGGTCGGTGCCGTGCGTGTGCGAGACGCGCACGGCGACCAGGGTGTCGAGGAACCAGAAGTGTTCGGCGTTGCCGGAAGCGGTCATGCGGTATCCCCTCGAAACGGACGCGTGGACCGGCGCGAAGGTCCACCGTCCGGCTCGTGTTCGCTTGCGGAAGTCCTGCCGGGTTGACGACGCGTATGCTAGCACGCTTCGCCTGGCAGTCCAGCCCACCGCAGGTGGATCGCCCACAGCCCACGGGCGAGTGCCGGCGCCAGCAGCCGTCGCGTGTCAGTGGGCTCGTTCGGTGACCGAACGCATCGGGACCCTTCCCCGGAACAAGGTATAGGTGAAGAACCCGAAGTAATCCGCACAGTCCACGATGGAATCCGGCGACGCGCGGTCGCGAATCCGCTCGAACGTCGCCCAGTCGTCGGACGGCAACTCGGCGTTGGGGTTCCCCCAGCGCATCTCGATGATCGCGGCCAGCGCAGCCCTCTGGTCTTCGGACAAGGGCGCGTGGACGTCCACGACGAACGTGCGCGCCGCCAGTTCCCCCAGTCCAGCGTGGGAGAGCCATCCAAGAGACCTCAGGAAATGCCGCTCGGGCGGCCACCGGTCCGTCGCCGGGGCGATGCCCGCACTCGTTCCATCGAGCCGCGCTTCCAGGAGCGGGTACCCGGGGAGGAGCCGCTGTGAGGACCACAGGAGGAGGGCCACGATGCCCCCCGGCTTCACCACGCGAGCAAGGCCTTCGACCATCTGCACGGGATCGCCAGGAATGGACCCCACGCAGTCGGCACTCCACGCCCAATCGAAGGCGCCTGACTCGAACGGCAGGGCTCCAACGGATCCCTGCCGAAAGGACATGCGGTCGGACGCTTCCGAGTGACGTGCGGATTCGATCGCAATGGCCAGGTGTTCCGCGGAGGAGTCGAGGCCGGTGACATGACCCCCGGGTGCAATGGCCCTGGCCAGGAGCCCCATATGGCTTCCGATGCCGCACCCGGCATCCAGCCCGTGGCTGCCCTTGGGGAGTCGGAGCGAGTCGATGGCCGAGACGACCGCCGGCTCTCGAAGACAGTCGACGATACGGAGCAGCCGTGCCGTGGAGGTGGTGTCAGGCATGCTGGCACGTCTCTCCGGGCGCTGCAGCGCCTACCGCAGGTGGACGACGTTCGCCGTGACGAGACGTCCGTGGTCCGAGCACAGGAAGGCGATCACCTCGGCGACCTCGGCCGGCTCGGCCACGTGCATCAGGTCGTCCCGCTGTGCCACGTACGCCCGCACCTCGTCGGTGATCCAGCCGGTGTCGGTGACCGGCGGGTAGACCATGTTGGCCGTGACGCCGGCGGCCGCGAGCTCGAAGGCGGCCGACATCGTGTAGTTCTCGAGCGCCGCCTTGGCGGCGCCGTAGGACACCTCGCCGGGGAAGCCCAGCGGCCCGCCGGAGGTGAGCCCGACGATGCGGCCCCACGTGGCGTGGCGGGCGAGGTGACGCCGCGCGAACTCGGCGATGAGGAGCGCCCCGCCGCGTGCGTCCACGCCGAACAGCCGGTCGTGCGTGCGCGCCGACACCATCGTCGTCTCGAAGCCGCCGCGGTGGAATTCCGCGTCAGTGAACGTGTCGGCGACCCAGCCCGTGGCGTTGTTGATCAGGATGTCGACGGGGCCGAGCTCGCGCTCGGCGAGGTCGAAGAGCCGCGCGGGGGTGCCGGCGTCGCGGAGATCGGCCTCCAGGGAGGCCGCCCGGCCTCCCCGGGAGCGGATCGCGGCCAGCACCTCGCCGGCGTCTTTCGCGAGGTTCGTGCGATAGACGTCCGGAAGACCGGACTCGGCCCGGTCCGACACGCGCAGGTAGGACACCGCCACGCCCGCGCCGCAGCCGGCGAGCGCCACGGCGGTCGCCGCGCCGATGCCGTGGTTGGCGCCCGTCACGAGGGCCACGTGCGCGGTCAGATCGTACTTGAGCGTTCTGTCCACGCGCCCTCCCGATTCTGGCGGCGCCCGCTCCGGCTGCGTGTCGCCTACTGCTCCACCAGCTCTACGCGGCGGTTCTGCGCGCGGCCCGCCTCTTCCTTGTTGGACGCGATCGGACTATAGGGCCCCACGCCAGCCGACTTCAGCCGCGCCGCCGGAATGCCGCGATCCACGAGCGCCTTCACCACCGCCGCGGCCCGGTCGGCCGACAGCTTCAGGTTCATCTCGAGCGCCCCCACGTTGTCGGTGTGGCCGATCACGAAGGCCTTCATCGACGGGTTGGCCTTGAGGAGCTTCACCATCTCGGCGAGCGCGGGGTCGGACTCCGGTTTGATCACGGCCGAGCCCGTGTCGAAGTAGATGCCGGGGATGACCGTGCGGCCCGTGGCCTTCAGGTCACGCGCCATGGCCGCGGCGTCGGCCGTCACCTCCTGCTTCATCGCCTGCATCTCGACGATCGTCAGCTCGTAGTCGCTGCCCTCGTTGTAGGCCTCGACGTACACGCCGGTCGTCGCGCCGTTCTTCTTCACCTCTTCCGCGACGCGCCGCTCGTCGCCGCCGAGGCGCGTCCCGCCGATCTTCGCGAGCGCGGATTCGTAGTTCCGGACGATCTGGAGCATGCTCGTCGGCGCGGCGCCCTCCTTGCGCGAGTAGTCGATGACGTACTTCTTGCCCTCCCAGTGCACGTCCTTGCCGCCGATCACGGTCGGATCGTACGCGGCGAACTCCTCGACCTTGTAGTCGCTGATGTAGTAGCCGGGCATGCGCGAGACGAGCGGGTGGTCCTGGCTGCCCTTGGCGTCTTGCTGCGCCAGGGCGGCGGGAACCGTCGCGAGGATTCCGATGACTGCCAGCAGGATGGTCCGACATTGAGACCGCATGGGGGGACCTCCGGGATGAGACACCATGACAGCCGCTCATGATACTCCCGCCGGGGGCCGGTGCGCGCACCGGCACGGCCGCCGTCGCGCGCGCGGAGACACTCCCCCCGCACAGCGGTTTGGGCTATAGTGACAGCTTCGCGCCACATGGTCCCGGCCCGCTTCCAGCTCGAAGCGGGAGCCCCCCGCGCCATGGGACGTCTATGGGAGGCATGTGATGACGAAGTTCGTGCTGCCGCTGCTGGTTGGTGTCGCGCTCGCCCAGGGCATCGAGCTGCGCGCGCCGACGCCGGCCGAGCGGCAGGCGCTCGACCGGATCTCCGGCGCCATCAACAAGGTGTTCGATCAGTTCAACAGCCCGGACTGGACGCTCGACGAGGACCGGAGCCACGACGACCTCATGGTGAACGGCAGCGACAGCGGGCGGCCGCTCGACGTCAACAGCGACTTCCACCGCGGCTACGTCGTGAACGACGACTCCGAGCGCGCCCAGAAGCTGCTGATGCCGTTCGTGAAGGAAGCGCAGGCGGCGGACGCCGCCGGCGACACGGACAAGGAGCTGGCGATCGGCCAGAAGGTGGCGGACCTGCGGTTCCTGTCGATGGAGGCGCACGTCAACCTGTCGGTGCTGGACGTGCCGGCCGACGCCAACCCGCACGCCGCCGACGTCCGGGGCGCGGCGCTGGTCTACAAGCTCGACGAGGACGCGTGCAAGTGGGCCGACGACAGCCGCGGGCCGTGCTGGGTGCTGGCCTTCGGCGACTGGCAGCACGCCACGCACGTGAACGGCGACGAGGCGCTGTCGTTCCATTTCACGCACAAGGACCTCACGCCGTTTGTCGAGACCGTCGTCATCCATATGCGCGGGGCGGAGGATCGGATCAAGGAGATGCTGCAGAAGGCGGACAGGCCGGCGCTGGTCGCCGGCCTGACGCGCTGAGCAGTGCTCGGATCAAGCGCAGGGTCAATCTTCCAGCTCTCGTACCATCGCGGGGCTCGACACCAGCCGCCCGCCGGCCGCCCAGTCCCGTTTCTTCCGGTGCTCCATCGCTCGGTGCCACCCGTAAGGCCGGCCGCCCGGCTAACCAGCCGTCCGTGTGCGACGCAGCAACAACAGCGCCCCGACGACGAGCGCACAGGCACCTGAAGCCGCCACAAACGTCTGCGCAGGATGGCGCCGTTCAAACGGCACGACGGCATGACTCCGCTCGTGGTCGCAGGTTTCGGTGACGTAGTCGAACGACCCTCCCGCGTCGAGGCACGAATCGACCGCAAGGACTTCCTGGGCCCAGCTCGTCATGCCAGGGGCTGCGAGCGCAAGGCCTAGCACCACCAGGACAACCCCGGTTGCGGCCCTTCGTGTGGCTCCAACCATAGGACGCTCTTTCGCGGCGCCATTCGTGGGTCGGACCGAGTCTGTCAGAAGGGATGTTACTCGCCGACAAACAAACCGTCGACTGCCTTGATGAACGACCGAGTAATGGGTCTGATCGCGGACCATCTGCCATCGTCGATTGATCCCATGACCCGGACATTCCCACCCGCTCGGCGGTCCTGGAAGAACTGAATCTCCACCTGATACCGCGCGCCGCCCTGGCCCAAGCGCTCGCAGACGACAGGGGCGGAATCGATACGCGAGGCAAGCTGTGCGTGGGACTCACGCCGGAAGACGTCCAGCTCTCGTTCCAGCAACCGAATCGCTTCTTCCTCGTTCATGGTGGCAGCTCGCGAACATCCACGCACACCGACCGAGCGTCGCGGACCCAGTCGGTGCCTCTTTCGGCAGGCCTCGTCGCCTCTTGTGTGTCTCGACGAGTCGCCCCGGCCACCGCCCGCCGCTCGATTTGGTTCCCGCCCCCTCACCGCACCGTATCCGGCGGGCGCCGGTGGTGCGGCGTCTGTTCGTAGGCGTATGCCAGCCGCAGCAGGCACCGGTCGGTCCACGGGCGACCGAGGAGCGACACGCCCCCCCTTTGCGCCGGGGGATTCGCCAGAGCCAGCCGCCGTGTGGGTACAAGCGGCTCACGTCCCCCACAAGGTCCCGACAGGCACCGCGTACAGCCGCTCTCCGAACGTCGCGCTGGATTCGCCGTCGTACAGGACCACGCCGGCTCCAAACCGCCGCCCCGCGGCCGACGCCAGCTTGCGGAGGCCGCGGAAGTCGGCGGCGGTCACGGTCGAGGCGGCCTTCACCTCGACTCCCGCGATTCGGCCGCCGCGCTCCAGCACGACATCCACCTCATAGCCGTCCTTGTCACGAAAGTGATGGAATCGGATCTCGTCGTCGTGACCGCCGGCCTGACGCCGTAGCTCCTGATAGACGAACGTCTCGAGCAGTTGTCCCAAGGTCTCACGATCGTCGTACAGCGAGCCGGCGTCCAAGCCGAGAAGTGTCGCTGCGATACCGGTGTCGACGACGTGCACCTTGGGTGTCTTCACCAGGCGGTTCAGCCGGTTGGTGTGCCAGGGTGTCAGCTCCTCGATGAGGAAGACCTGCTCCAGCAGCGTGACGTAGTCGCGGATTGTCGGGCGGCTCAACTGGAACGGCCCCGCGAGCTCGGCCACGTTGAGGAGTCGCGCGGTCTGGCCGGCGACGAGCGCGAGGAGCCGAGGGAGCGCGTCGAGGGAGGCGATCCGCGCGAGTTCCCGGACCTCGCGCTGGACCATCGTCTCGACGTAATCGCGGTACCAGGCCGCCCGGCGCCGCGGCGTCGCCCGCGCGAGGGCGGCCGGATAGCCGCCCGCCACAATCCTCTCCGCGAGGCGCGGCCCGAGGCGCCCGCCGCGGCGGGTCTTGAAGGTCGCGCGGAACAGCGCGTCGAGAAACCCGTACGCCCCTCCCTCGATCTCGCACTGCGCGAACGGGAACAATCGGATGATCTCCATCCGGCCAGCCAGCGAATCGGCAAGCTTCGGCACGAACAGGACGTTCGCCGACCCCGTGAGAAGGAATCGACCGGGTTGCCGGTCCCGGTCCACGGCAGCTTTGAGCGTCGTGAACAGGCCCGGCACCCGCTGAACCTCGTCCAGGATGGCGCGGACAGGAAGGTCCGCGACGAAACGCACCGGATCGGCCTCCGCCGCGGCGCGGAGCACGTCGTCGTCCAGGCTGAAATAGGCGTAGCCGCGCCTCGCGCCGATCTGCTGTGCCAGGGTCGTCTTGCCGCTCTGGCGCGGTCCATGAATGAGGACGACCGGGCTGTCGGCGAGGGCCTCCTGCAGCCGGTTTTCGAGCAGGCGGGGTGTCACGTGGCCGGAAGCCATGTCGGCCAATCGTAACCGACATGTGCGTCTGATCGCAATATTATATGTCGTCCATATGAAATATTTATGATCGGCCAGATGTAACCATGTCTGCCGTGCGCCACGCTCGGCCAGGCTCTCACCGCACCGTATCCGGCGGGCGCCGGTGGTGCGTGGCCTGCTCGTAGGCGTAGGCGAGGCCCAGCAGGCGGCGGTCGGTCCAGGGACGGCCGAGGAGCGACACGCCGAAGGGATAGCGGCCGCCCATGAAGCCGGCCGGGACGGTCACCTGCGGGAGGCCGGTCATCGCGCTCTCCTCGCACGTGCCGGGCTCGCCGTAGTAGCGCTCGAGGCCGCCTTCGTGGGTGTGCGGCCGGGCGAGGTTCGCGGGGTAGACGAGCGCGTCGAGCTGCTGCGCGTCCATCGCGCGGACGAAGACGTCGCGGAAGGCCTCGCGCCGCGCGACGAACGCGCGCACGGCCTCGGTCAGGGCGTCGCCCGTCGGCGTGGGCTCGAGCGCGGCCTCCAAGCGCCGCGCGCTCCCGGGAGCGAGCTTGCCCGACGCGAGCAGCTCCTGGATGGTGATCACTTTGTCGCCCGGCGCGACGCCGCGCGACAGATACGCCTCCCACCCGGCCTTGAGCGACCCGGGCGCACTGCCGCGCGCCGCGCGGTAGGCCTCGTCCAGGTTCGGAATCTCCACGCCCACCACGGTCGCGCCGGCGGCCTTCAGCTCGGCGATCACGCGCTCCATCAGCGCGCCGGGCTCGGTCTCGCGCGTGACGCCGACGAAACGCTGCCGGACGACGCCGATGCGCGCGCCCTTCAGGCTCCCGGTGTCGAGCGCCGTCGTGAACGACCCACTGATGTGCGCGTCGGCGTCGCGCATCACGGGGTCCTCGGGATCGCTCCCCGCCACCTGGTCGAGCACCTGGGCCAGCTCGCGCACGGACTTGGCCAGCGGCCCGACGGCGTCGTTGTAGGTGTTGAGCGGCATCACGCCGGCCCGGCTCGTCAGGCCGCGCGTCGTCCGGATCGTGGCCAGCGACGCGAACGCCGCGGGGTTCGAAAGCGAGTTGCACGTATCGGTACCGAAGGCGAGCGCGACCAGGCTGGTCGACACGGACACGGCGCTCCCGCCGCTCGAGCCGGCCGTGCTCAGCGACGGATCGTAGGCGTTGCCGATGGTCCCGCCGAGGGTGCTGATCCCGAAGTCGCCGAAGGGGAACTCGTCGAGGTTGGTCTTGCCGAGGACGACGGCGCCGGCGCGGCGCATGCCGGCGGCCATCCGCGAGTCGAGCCGCGGCCGATGATCCGCCAGAGCTCTCGACCCGCCCGTCGTCGGCAGGCCGAGGACGTCGATGTTGTCCTTGAAGGCGATGGGCACGCCGTGGAACGGGCCGCGCACGCGCCCGGCCGCGCGCTCGGCGTCGAGCGCCCGCGCGTCGGCAATCGCCCGCGGGTTGATCGCGAGCATGGCGCGGAAGGTGGGGCCGTTCCGGTCGTAGGTGGCGAGGCGCGCGAGGTACTCGCGCACGAGATCCTCGGACGTCACCTCGCCGCGCGTCATCGCGCCCTGCAGCTCGTCCACCGTCTTCTCGAACACGCTGAACGCGGGCGGCGGCGCCGACGCGGGCGCCGGCCAGTTGGCGACCTCGGCGCGCTCGAGCGGCGTGAGGCCGCGGAAGTCGGGCTCGGCCACGAGCCGCCTGGCGATCTCGGTCACGCGCGCGATCTCGGAGCCGGCCGGCGGAATCTTCGGCGACGGACCTGAATACACCGGCTCGTACTGCTCCGCGATCATGGCGTTCCTGATCGGCACGGGAAACCCGCCGCGCGGGTCGTACACCTCGCTCAGCCCCTTGACGACGAAGGTCACCAGGGCGACGGTCTCGCCGGGCTTCACGGTGAAGCGGAAGACGTAGCCGATGTGCGCGGGGTCGTAGCCGGGCCAGGGGTCGGTGAAGGGATCGGCGTACATATCGCCGGCCGCGACGAGCAGGTCCTTGTTGTTGGATCCCAGGACGTGCGCCGACGGGCCGTGGCCCGACGGCCCCTGCATGGGGTCGTCCACACCGCGCGCGTTCTGCATCACGGTGACGAAGCTGTCGCCGGGCTCGATGCGCCGGTCGCCGCTCGACGTGGTCGCGATCGCCACCTTCCCACCGTCGCCGAATGCGCCCGCCGCGCCGCCCCACGCTACCTCCGCGACGCGCGGATCGCCGCTCACGTTGGTGTAGCTGTCGAAGTAGCGCAGGTAGTCGGTGTCCTTCGGCGCGAACAGCGCGCGCGACACGACGACGCCGCCCTGAGGAAGGAGGAGCGGGGTGATCGAGTCGAAGCGCTCGCCGCCGTCGTAGGCGAGGCCGAACCCGGCCAGGTAATGGTTGCGGACGAGGAGTGTCCCGCCGGCGTCGCGCACCTGCAGCTTGAGGTAGCCGAAGCCGTTGAAGGGATACGCGCGGCCGCCGGTGGCGATGGCGCCGCTGTCCTGCGACCACCAGGACGTGTCCTGCACGTCCCAGAACTGCCCGTCAGCCGATGGCCTGTGTGTCACCGCCCTCACCTGGAGCGTCAGCGCGAGGGCCACGATCGCCGCGCCGCCGACGACGCGAGCTCGAGCCATGGGTCACCTCCATCTGTCGGGTCAGACAATGGAAGGCACGGACGCCGACTCGAGACAGTCCACACCCAGCGATAGTGTATTAGACTTCGAGTGTGACGTTCTGCTGGAGCGTTCCGGACGTTCTCGATCGGCCTTGATGGTTCTGGCCCTGTGACCCGCCCGGCGCTCTTCGTGCCAGCTGAAGCCTGAGAGAATGGCGCCGTCGGGGAAACGAGGGAGCCATGAAGAAGACCCGATTCACCGTGACGAGCAGGTCCTTATTGCTGGATCCCGGCACGTGTCCCGAGGGCCATGGCCCGACGGCCCCCGCACGGGATCGTCCATTCAGGTCTCGATCGCATCGTCCGACTATGACTGCGTTGCGCTGAAGGCCGACGTGGTGTGATCGCGGTAGACACCACACGACTCGCGCACCACGAGTTCTGGGTTCAGGACCACGCGGCGGACGGGCCCGTTGATGGTTCCCGTGATGCGCCCGATGAGAAGCTCCGCAGCGCGACGCCCCATCAACTGGCCCGGCTGATCCACGATCGTCAGTCGCGGCTCGAAGACGTCCTGCCAGTCGAAGCCGTCGTGCCCGAGAACACTGATGTCGTCGGGGCATCGGAGGCCCCGACTCTTGATCGCCGCAATGACGCCGAGCGTCAGCCGGGCGTTGGTGGCGAAAATCGCCGTCGGCCGATCCGCGCGATCGAGGAGCTGGATCGTGGCGGAATAGGCGTCGGCGATCGTCGGTTCGGTCTGAATGATGTCCTGGCCGGCCGGCTCGATTCCGTGTTCGGCCAGCGCGCGCCGGTATCCCTCCAGGCGCTCGAGGTGAGTTGACACCTTCCGTCCCATCATCACGATCGCGATTCGCCGGTGGCCGAGTTTCAACAGGTGCTGCACACCTCGCCAGGCGCCGGTGATGTTGTCCACCAGGACCGCGTCGCGCTCCGCATCCGGGCTGCGATCGAGGTACACGATTGGCAGCGGCAACGTCGCGAGCTTCGCCCGATACCGCTCGTGCTCGGGGCTGGGGGGCGCCTTGATCAACAGGATGCCTTCGCACTGGTGACCGCGCAAGATGTCCACGCACTGCGATTCGCGGTTCTCGTCCTCCTGCGTGTTGAACAGCATCAGCGAATAGTCGTGAGCCCAGGCAACGTCCTCCACGGTTTTGACGACGGCTGGGAAGAACGGCTCGCTGATGTCCGGAATGATCATGCCGAGCATTCCCGACCGTTTCAGCTTCAGGTTGCGGGCCACGATGTTCGGCGAGAAGGCGAGGGTGTCGATCGCCGTCTTGATGCGGCGCTCGGTGTCGGCGCTGACGGACTTCTGGTTGAAGAAGCGCGAGACGGTGGCGGTCGAGCACCCGGCGAGCTTGGCGACGTCGCGGATGTTGGCCATGGGTCTCCTTCGGCAATAGCAAGCCATTATAGCCGATGATGATATCGATTACATAGATTGGGCTCCTGCCCTGCCCTCCGGTCGCCTGATGAGAGCTAGTGCCAATGTATTCATACTAAGGACTTTAACGACAATCATGGAAACCGCCGTTGCAACTTGATCCCGCCCAACTTGACAGCCATCAACCGCTGTGCTAGAACGTTACCGTCGAGTTTGCTCTACTCGGGGGCTCGACCTGAACAGCAGAGGCGGCTCGGCAGAAAGGGCATCCGGCGGGGTCCCTGCGCACTCCGCCGCCTGGGCCAACCTGCCCGGCGGCGGGCCCTGTTGGGTGCGCCTTGCTTGAACGTCGCTACAGTTCACTCGCGAGTTCGAATCGACTCGCGCTCAGTTTGGACGTCTTCGCGTTCGATGTCGCCGCCCTCGGTGTCGCGACGCGGATCCGTCCGTGTGCCGGAAGGTCGTGGTTATGCATCCGGCCCGCTCGCTGCTCGCAGTGGCGATCGCCCTCCTGTTCGTCGTCTGCTCGGCGGCGGCGCAGGATCTGGGCGATGTGACCCGCAGAATCCCGGCCAGGCGGATGCGTGTATCGAGCGGGCTCTTCGATCCCGAGTCCAATCTCGATGCCGTTCCGATCGCTCCGCACCAGACGATTACCCTCGCCGATCTGACCGGCCCCGGCGAGATCCGTCACATGTGGTTCACGGTCGGCGCAATGGACCGTCGCTTCACGCGCTCGGTCGTGCTGCGCATCTACTGGGACGACGCCGAGGTGCCGTCGGTGGAATCGCCGATCGGCGATTTCTTCGCGGCCGGCAACGGCATGCGGGCGAACGTCAGCTCGCTGCCAATCGAAGTGACTTCGTACGGGCGCGCGTTCAACTCGTATTGGCGCATGCCGTTCCGCCGGCACGCGCGCATCACGATGACCAATGACGCCGACAAGCCCGTCAACGGCCTCTACTACTATATCGACTGGTTGAAGTTCAACACGCCCCTGCCTGCTGATGCGCTGTACTTCCATGCCCGTTACCGTCAGGATTTCCCGCCCAAGCCGTTCACCTCCTATGTGCTCGCCGATATCAAGGGCACGGGACAGTACGTGGGCACCGTGCTTTCGATTCAGAGCTCGATGGGGCACTGGCTTGGCGAGTCCGACGACCGGTTCTACGTGGATGGCGAGCAGATTCCGTCGATTGTCGGCACCGGCATGGAAGACTACTTCACGGACGGGTGGAACCTGCGGCTGTTCACCCACCTGCGGGCCGGCGTCACCATTTACGAGCCGAAGGGTCAGGATCAGCGCGCCACGATGTACCGCTGGCACATCGCGGATCCGATCACTTTCAACACTTCGCTGAAGGTGGTCATGGAGCGGCGCAGCTACGCCGGGCTGGTCAACCCTACCACCGGCAAAGAGGAAGTCTTCGACTTCGTGTACCGGCCCGATTTCTTCTCGTCGGTCGCATTCTGGTACGCGACGGTGCCAGCTCCACGCTTCTGGGATTTCCCCCCGCTCGCCGAGCGCGTCAACCCGGAGATCTTCGTCGAGACGACGTTGATGGCCGATGCGCTACGGACGGGCGGCGGAGCGAAGGTGTCGCGCAAGGCGAGTCGTTCGAGCAACGCCGCCAGCGGACCAGTTCGCCAGTCGATGACGTACGTGCAGAACGAAGGCCCCGGCGGATGGTTGGAGGTGCCAGTCGACGTCAAGGAGCCCGGCAACTACTCGATCTCGATCTACCAGTTCCTGTTCAGGGACTACGGCGTCTGGAAGGTCACGATGAACGGCCCGGGCTTCGATCAGGTGCTCGACCCGGCCATGGATTTCTACGACTACTACGTGTCGCAGACCGCGAACACGCCGGAGAACTACCTGTACGGCACCTGGCACGAGAACAAGGTGGGGGTGTACGCGCTGCAGCCTGGGGCGTACACGATTCGCTTCGAGTGCATTGGAGCCAACCCGGCCGCACGGATTCCCGGGACACGTGACACCTACATCGGCACGCGCGTGCTGCAGGAGCGCGCGTTCCAGCCGGGCTACGACATGGCGCTGGATGGGATCTCGCTGCGGAAGCTTCCGTGGGGCGACATGTGGGCGTGGATGCAGGACTACCTGACGAACGAGAAGCAGCTGTTTGCCCAGCGCGTCGTCGCCGCGCGGCAGGTCGTCCAGCAACTGGCGGCGGCCATCGAACGCTTCAAGGCCGACATCGGGGAGTACCCGCAAACCCTCGACGAGCTCCAAGTGCAGCCCTCGCGGTTGGCCGGCCGGAAGGGTGCTTGGCCGTACGTCGCCGGCGCCCGCATCCCGCTGGATCCGTGGGGGCAGCTCTATCGCTATGAGCGCCCGGGCACACACAACCCGGCACGATTCGACGTCTACTCCGTCCACGGCAACGCGCGAGACCCCTCGCGATGGATCGGCAACTGGCCGCCGCCGAACGCGCAATAGCAACAGACAGCCGGTGATGCAAGCGACGTCGCTTGCGTTTTGTGGCACACGTCCGCCTCACATTAGACCGAATTAGAGCGAACAGTCAGCACCGTTCCGGAATAGTCCGATCGGAGAAAGGAGCAGCACATGAAGCGTTTGATTACGCTGGCTCTCCTCGCGGCGTCCACCCTCGCTCTCTCCGCGATCCCGGCTGCGGCCCAGCGCACCGGCGTGTTGAAGGGCAACGTGAAGGACGAGCAGGGCGGGGTGCTACCGGGCGTCACCGTGACGCTCACGAGCGCAGAGCTGATGGGAACCAAGACGGCTGTGACCGACACGACGGGATTCTACCGATTTGTGTCGCTACCACCCGGTGACTATCGTATCGAAGCGATGCTCCAGGGCTTTGCCAGCTACATCAAGGACAATCTGCGTGTCCACGTGGACGGCACGACGACCGACGACTTCGTGATGAAGGTTGCCGGCGTCGCTCAAACGGTGACCGTAACCGCCGCGGCTCCCGTCATCGACACGGACACTGCGAACGTATCCTACAATGTCAGCCAGTCAGCGATCTCGAACATTCCCGTGGCGCCGCGCCTCGCGTACCAGGACGTATGGTTGGTCCTGCCTGGCGTCACGCGACCATTCACGGTCTCGTCCAACACGGGCCAGACGATCTCCAGCGATCCGATGGTCAACTCCGCACAGATGACGAACGACTCGTCCTTCAACCACATTCAGAACGATTCGTACGAGAACAAGATCTTCATCGACGGCATGGACGTGAACGACCCCATGAGCGGGCAGAGCAACACACAGCTCAATTACGAGGCGATCGAGGAAATCAACGTCAAGGAAGCCGGCGCCGACGCGGAGTTCGGCAACTCGCGCAGTGCTCAGATGCAGGTGATCACCAAGAGCGGCGGGAACACCATCCGAGGCAGCGTGCTGCTCCAGTTGCAGCCGCAGGCGTTCAACTGGTCGAACGTGCAGGGCGCCTCATCGGCACAGGACAGTTACGTCAACCCCGCCGTCTCGATAGGTGGCCCGATTCTGAAAGACAAGCTCTGGTATTTCGGCTCGTGGAAACTCGATCGGGAGAACTATCTCTATCCGAACACGGTCGTCACGACCGATCTCACACGGCAGCGGCGGGGACATCTCATCTACACGAAGGCCACTGCCCAGGTGGGTCAGCAAGCGTTCAGCGCAAGCTTCGGGTGGGACCGCGACCGCTTCTACAACTCGAACGTCGACTGCAACACCATCTACGCCACTCCCGAGGCCTGTACCACGCAGGTATCCGGCGGTCCGCTCGTCAGCGGCCGGTGGAACTACGCCGTCAGGAACAACGTGCTGTTCCAGGTGAGTGGCGGCTACAACGTCAAGCCGTCGGAGCGGCTGTCGCAGGGTAGCGGCCCGGCTCTCACCTACACGGACGTCTACCTCGGCAACACCGTGAAGCAAGCACAGGACGCGACCGCCAGCTATGTGTCGCAACGCAACTCCATCTATGCAGAAGCAAATCTCACCTACCTGCCCGACAAGATGTTCGCCGGAAGGCATGAGTTCAAGGTGGGGCTCGAGGCCAGGCCGGATCAGAACATCACGCGCGCCTTTATCTACAACGCCGACTCGAGTGGGTACTACAACTACACCTACGGCATGGACTACGCTAAATACGGTCTGACGCAGCCGTATTTGTACCAGGTGCAGCAATGCGTGCCCAACTGCGGGCCTTACAACAGCGTCATCGTCAAGCTGTATTCGTTCTACGCCGAGGACCGGTGGCACCCGACCTCTCACCTCACGATCAACGGCGGGATTCGCTACGAGCACTCCCTGGAGGACATGAAGGACCGCAATAAGCTGCCTGCGTATCTGACGGAATTCGACCCCAACATCCTGAACAACGTCGAGTTCAATGCCGGCCGCTGGACACCACGCATCGGCTTCTCGCTCTCCCTGGGAAAGAACGGTGTCATCCGCGCCCACTACGGGCGCTATGCGGAGTGGGTCGGGACCGGGGATTACAACAACTACCCGAACGCGATCGCGTTCAACACGTATCGCGTCCGGCCGGAGGACTTCGGCAAAGGGACAGACGCCCTCTACCTGTACACAGCGGGGACAGTACCGGTGAACGCGAACTTCAACCGCGATATCAAGCCGGAGTACAACGACGAGTACCTGCTGGACTACAACCGCGAGATACCGGGGGACTTCGCAATCGACGTCACGTACGTGCATCGCAACGAAATGGTCTCCCAGGGGCTGGACGCGAACGTGGTCTTCGCCCCGGACGGCACCTCGTTCAGCCGCATCGACCCGAACTTCGACCGCGTCAACATGCGGTTCTCTCCCGACAGCAATGCCAACCGCTGGTTCTACTACAAGTACGACAGCCTGCAGCTTGGCATCAGACACAACTTCACCCAGCGCGTCGGCATGATGACGAACTTCACCAGGTTCTATCGGCGGATGGTCAACCTGCAGTTCGATCCCACCTCGCCGGTGCAATTCGTCTATGCCAATGCGAGCGACCTGAATCAGTCCGACTACGACTACCACTGGGACTTCCGCACGAGCTTCTTCTACAACTTCCCGAAGGACATCGCCGTCTCGGTGTACTTCGACGCCCTCTCCGGGCAGTGGAACAACGACATCACCGGAGACTACGCGTGGAACGCTTCGACGCCGCGCGTGATTCTGTCCAACGGTCGCGCCGTCGCTAACATCATCTGGCAGGCGAAGAACAGCTACTACGCCGGCGGAGCCTGGGGCCTGCAGGGCCGGATGACCGACCCCGAGTACAACGTGAACGTCCGCTTCCAGAAGGGCTTCAGGTTCGGCAGTCGTAGCGCAGATGCGTCGATCGACTTCTTCAACATCTTCAACTCGCTGATGTATCACAGCTGGCAGACGAACGACGTCCGGAACCCGAAGTACGGGCTACAGACCGCGCCGCAGAGCCCGCGTGTCGCGCAGATCAATATCCGCTTCCGGTTCTAGGCCGGGCTCGTGAGGCGAAAAGGGGGGTTGAACGGGATTCGGTGATAAGAGCACCTCACGCCAGGGGAACATCGAAGCTCGACGCGTTCCCCTGGCGCAGACGAGCCCCGCACGGAGGCGGCCTGGTGCGTCGGGAGGAAAAGTGATGCGAAGATCCGCCTCCGCTCGGTTCGGGCTGGCGATGGCGATCGTCGCCACGCTTGTCTCACGGCCCACTGCGCAGCAACGAGCTTCTCAGGCGCCGGACACACCGCGTGGACCGGCCGAGCAAACGGAGCCTGCACCCGTACCTCCTGGGCCAGGCAGTACTGCCGCGCTCAATCCGATGGCCCTGCTGGCACAGCCGAAGACGTTTTCGGCCGCGAGGGTCAGTTCCTTCGATCGCACGGGCGGCAACCTGGACACGCTCCGTGTGCCAGCCACCGGCGAAGAGACGACGCTTGCGGACCTCAAGGGGCCTGGTGCCATCACCCACATCTGGACCACCTATCGCGGCCTCGGGCGCGATCTGATGCTGCGCATCTACTGGGAGGGAAGCGATCACCCGAGCGTCGAGGCACCGATGGGTGACTTCTTCGGTGTGGCGATGGGGATCGATGCGCCGATCAACAGCTACCCGATCCAAGTGTCCAGCATGGGGCGCGCCCGCAACTGCTTCTGGTACATGCCCTTCAACAAGGCGGCCCGTGTGACCGTCACGAATCTGCGGGGACCGAAGGGCGGCGACATCGCTCTCTACTACTACATCGACTACCAGGTATTCTCTGTTCCCATCAAGGACATCACGTACTTCCACGCGCGCTTCCGGGAAACCGATCCAACCGAGCGTGGCAAGCCGGTCACCCTCGTCGAGGTGGAAGGCGAGGGACACTACGTCGGCGTGGTCATGGGTTACCGGGCCCGTACTCCAGGCTGGTTCGGCGAAGGTGACGACATCATCACCGTGGACGGAACGGTGTCGTTCAGAGGGACCGGCACCGAGGACTACTTCTCCGACGCGTGGGGCTTCCGTGTCTTCAGCGACCTGTACCACGGCGTGCCGGTGTACGAGGGCCGCAACGTTGGCGACCGGCTGAGCGCGTACCGATTTCATATCGCCGACCCGATTCCGTTTCACAGGAGCTTCAAGTTCGAGATTGAGCACTGGCCTTGGGCCAGTTCGTTGGCCGACACGGGGCGCGAGTACTACTCGGCCGTCGGATTCTGGTATCAGCGCACCGTGCACAAGGCGTGGCCGCGTGTCGCGACGCTCCTGTCGGCCGAGCCGTGGGATCCCACAAAAGGCCGATGGCATGCTGATCGGGCGATCGAGGCGGAGGATCTGGGCATCCTCGAGTACCACAGCAAGGCGACTGTCCAGATGGCGAAGAACTTCCCGGGTCTCTCCGGTCCGGATCCGTCCACGGCCGATCTGATCCGGTCGCGGTTGTTCTACGGACCGAAGCCGGCGCCGCAGTTCCTGATGCCGTTTCTCAGTGGAGACTACATGCTCGCGTTCGACTCCGGAGGCGACGGTTCGTTCTCCGTGGCCGTGCCTGTGAAGGAGGCTGGCGTCTACAACGTCCGGATCTTCTACGTCCGCGCCGAGGACTACGGGATCGTGAGGCTCCGGATCAACGGCCGTGATGCCGGGGATCCGGTGGACACGTTCTTCAAGACCGACGCGTTGACTCGGCCCATCTGGCACCCGAAGGAGCACATGGTCAAGGACGTCCCGCTCACAGAGGGGCTCAACGTCTTCGAGTTCTCCGTGAACTCCAAGAATCCCGCGTCGGACGGCTACCGGCTGGGCATCGACTATCTGGTGCTCGACAAGCAGCCGCGGGAGGGCTCATAGATCGGTGACGCGGCGGGCGTCCTCAGGAGAACACCACCATGCGGAGTTCAGGCTCTAGGCGATTGTCGCGCTACCTGCCGTTCGCGACGGCAGCGGCCACCTTTCTGCTGTTGTCGGCCGTTCTCCTCGTCGCTCAGGTCTCGACGACGATTCCGATCGATCCGCTCGGCCTTGCGCGACTCAAGGACTTCAAGGCTGAGCGGGTCTCGAGCAACGACATCTATGTCGACAGCAACGACGACAGCAAACGACCGGTGCCTGGCGAAACGCTGGTCCTCGCTGATCTCAAGGGACCGGGCATCGTGACGCACATCTGGATCACGGTGGCGGCCAACGAATACGGCTGGCCGCGGCTGTTGCGCTTCCGTGTCTACTACGACGGCAACAAGACTCCCAGCGTGGATGTGCCCCTCGGCGACTTCTTTGCGGTCGGCCACGGCTACGAGCGCAACGTCGACTCGCTGATGATCCGCAACAGCTCGGACGGCCGGTCGCGCAACAGCTACTGGCCGATGCCGTTCCAGAAGTCGTGCAGGATCACGGTGACGAACGAAGGCAGCCGGCGCGTGTCGATGTTCTACTATCAGATTGACTGGCAGAAGCACGAGTCGCTGCCACCCGACATCGGGTACTTCCACGTCTTCTACAAACAGGAACTGCCTGCGGTGAAAGGTCAGCTCTACGAGATCCTGAATGTGAAGGGCAGGGGCCACCTAGTCGGGGCACTGCTGAACGTCATCCAAACCGAGCCGGGATGGTTCGGCGAAGGGGACGACCTGTTCTACATCGACGGGTCGCCGACGCCGGTCATTGAAGGCACGGGCACCGAGGACTACTTCAACGAAGCCTGGGGCCTGCGCGTCTCGAATGGGCTGTTCACGGGCGTACCGATCGCGGAAGGGAGGAACGTCGGCTCGCGGATAAGCGGCTACCGCTGGCACCTGCCCGACCCGGTGCCGTTCACCAAGTCGCTTCGGTTCCTCATCGAGCACAAGGGCTGGATTCAGGACCACAATGGCCTCGTCGACGGCTTCCAGGAACGCTACGACCTGTGGAGCAGCGTGGCGTTCTGGTACCAGGAAGGCGTCAACCAGGACCTGCCCGAGCCGCCGTACGGCGCGGCGCGGCTGCCGCACGGCGACGCGACGCAGATCGAAGTGGAAGACAACATCAAGGACGTCACCACCCAGGACGGCCAGGCAATCGTCCAGCGGGACGTGTTCTGGTCGAAGGACCTGCTCACGCTGCGCGCAAACGGCCCAGGGGCGAGCATCAACGTGCCCTTCGACGTGGCGGCGACAGGCTACTACGAGATCGTTGCGCAGATCGCTCACGCGCCGGACTACGGCAACTACGCCGTCAAGCTCGATGGTGCACCCATCGCGCCGCGCGGGCAGGGCAGCGGGCGCAATCGCGAAGCACAGATCGCCGCCTACGGGTCGGAGATGTACGTCGCGGCGGACCACCTGATCGGATGGACCGATCTGGAGAAGGGGCGCCACGTTCTGACCTTCACGTGCACGGGCAAGAACGATGCAGCGACTGGCTACAACCTGGGCATCGATGACGTGGTGCTGGCACGCATCAACGACAAGGCTCGAATCACGCGGTAGGTTCGCAGTGTCTTCATCACCTGACACTACGGCCTCTCGAAAGGACATGGCGTTATGCGAATCGCCCTCATGGTGGTGACGATCGTGCTGGCCGGGGTCGCCGTCTCGGCGCAGTCGCACCCGATCACCTACCGCGGCAAGCCGCTCTCCGCGTACGTCGAGCAGGTGACCGCCCCCGATCCGGCCGCCCGCGCAGCCGCGTTGCGCGCGATCGGTCAGTTCGGCACGGACGGCGTATCCGCCGTCGACGTAGTGACTCGTGCGCTCGCCGATTCCGACGTCACGGTGCGGCAGGCGGCAGGGGAAGCGCTCGCCCTTTTCGGGCCGAGCGCTGCGCCCGCCGTCGTTCCGCTCGGCCGTCTCCTGTCGGATCCGGATCCCCGGATGCGTGTCATCGCCGCTCTCGCATTGCGGGAGATCGGCGCCGCCTCGAAACCAGTCCTGCCACAGCTCATCGAGGCGTTGAAGGACCAGGATCTGGTCGTGCGGATGACCGTGGGTTTGGCCATCGGCACGCTGGGCAAGGATGCAAAGCCCGCGATCCATGCGCTGATGGAAGCGGGCAACGACCGGCCGGACGACTGGGTGTCGGTGCCACTACGGGACATGCGGCGCGCGATGGTGTGGGCGCTCGGCGAGATCGGGCCCGACGCCAAGGAGGCGTTGCCGCTAATCAAAGAATGGTCGAAGTTCTATCGTGTCGCGTGGGTCTCGGCGCCGGCGATTGCCAAGATCGAGGGTCGGCCGCTGCCGCCCACGTGGCGTTAGCGCGGATTGGCGGAAACGGGCTGTCGAAGCGACTCGGGCAAACCCCTCCTTGGCGTGATCGAGTCGAAGCGCTCGGCGCCGTCGTACGCAAGGCCGAACCCGGCGAGGTCGTGGTTGCGGACGAGGAGCGTCCCGGCGGCGTCGCGCACCTGCAGCTTCCGGTAGAGGACGCGTGCTCGAGCCATGGGTCACCTCGACGAGAGGACGCGGACGGCCTTGCGCGCCCACTCCGCGTCGTTCAGCATGGCGCGCCCGATCCCGACGAGGTCCGCCAGGCCGCGGCGGACGATGAGGTCGGCGAAGGCGGGGTCGGTGACGCCGCCGGTCACCATGACGGGAACCGTGACGAACGCCTTCACGGCGGCGGCGTACGGCACGAAGTAGCCGGGGACGCGCCGCGCCAGCTCGGACCCCTGCAGGCCGCCCGACACGCTGAGGAGATCCACGCCGGCGGCCGCGAGCTGCTCGGCCGCGAGGCAGCCTTCGTCCAGCGTGAGGCCGCCGGTCATCTCGTCGCACGCGCCGAGCCGCATCAGCACCGCGCGATCGCGGCCGATCCGCCGCTGTACCTCGGCCAGGACCTCCAGGTGGATCCGGCGCCGGCCGCCGGGGTTGCCGCCGTACGCGTCGGTCCGCTGGTTGCAGAGCGGCGAAAGGAACTCGGACAGGAGAAAGCCGTGCGCGGCATGGATCTCGACCGCGTCGAAGCCCGCCTCGCGCGCGCGCGCCGCGGCCGCGCCGAAGGCGGACACCACGGCCGCGATGCCCTCGGGCGTCAGCGCGTCGGGCACCTCGCCGTCCGGCTCGCAGGGATGGGGCACGGCCGACGGCCCGACGAGGGCGCGGCCGACGACGGCGGACGAGGTCCGCGAGCCGGCGTGCGAGATTTGGAGGCACGCCATCGCGCCCTCGGCCTTGATCGCGGCCGCCAGCTGCGCGAGGCCGGGCACCATCGCATCGTCGTGGACGCCGATCTGGGTGGCGCTGTGGCGGCCGCCCGGGTGCACGAAGGAGTGCTCGACGGTCACGAGGCCGCAGCCGGCCGCGGCGCGGACGCGGTGGTACTCGACGATCCGGTCGGTGACCTGGCCGTCCGGCGTCGCCTGGCCGGACCACATGGGCGGCATGACGATGCGGTTGCGCAGGGTGAAGCCGGCGAATGAGAGCGGGGAGAGAAGATCGGCCATGACGCCCGACATCATAGCGCCGCCGGCGGGCGGCGGGCGTCCGACCATGACTTTGCCACGTCGCGGCCGGTGGCGTAGCATCTGAGCCGAAATGACCACTACGCCGGCCGAGCTGCCCGTCCCGATCGTCTCGGCGCGCGGGATCCGCAAGGCGTTCGGGCCGGTCGAGGTGCTGCACGGCGTCGATTTCGACGTCCGGCCGGGCGAGGTGCACGTCCTGGCCGGCGAGAACGGCGCCGGCAAGAGCACCCTCATCAAGATCCTGTCCGGCGTGTACGGCGACTTCTCGGGCGAATTGCGCGTCGGTGGCCGGCCGCGGCGGTTCGGCCGTCCGGCCGACGCGGCGCGCGCCGGCATCGCCACGATCCACCAGGAGCTGTCGCTGGTGCCGTCGATGACGGTCGCCGACAACCTCTTCCTCGGCCGCGAGACGACGGGGCGGTTCGGCCGCGTGGACTTCGCGCGCCAGACGGCCGAGGCCGCACGCATCCTCGCCGACGCGGGGCTCGAGTGCTCGCCGCGGCAGCTCGCCGGGGATCTGCCGATCTCGAGCCAGCAGATGCTGGAGATCGCGCGGGCGCTCGCGCGCGACGCCAGCCTGGTCATCCTCGACGAGCCCACGAGCGCGCTGAGCGACCGCGAGACCGAGACGCTCTTCGCACGCATCCTCGCCCTCCGCGCCCAGGGCCGCGGCATCGTCTACATCACGCACCGGATGGAGGAGATCTACCGCCTGGCCGACCGCATCACGGTCTTGCGCGACGGGCGGCTGGTGGGCACGGCCACGCCCGATCGGCTGCCGCCCGCCGAGCTCGTGCGGTGGATGGTGGGAAGGGAGTTGGGCCGGGCGGAAGCCCGACGCGACGTGCGCGCGTCCGGCCCGCCCGCGCTCGAGGTGACCGCCCTCCGCGTGGCGCACGCGTCAGTCCCCGGCCGCCTCGTCGTCGAGGACGTGTCGTTCGCCGTGGCGCGCGGCGAGATCCTCGGTCTCGCGGGGCTCCAGGGCTCGGGGACGAGCGAGACGCTGCACGCGATCTTCGGCGCGCTCGGACGCCGCGCCTCCGGCCGCGCGCGCCTGGACGGCGAGCGGTTCCCGATGCGCGGCGCGCGCGACTCGATCGCGCGCGGCGTGGTGCTCCTCACCAACGACCGCAAGGCGCTCGGCCTGGCGCCGGAGCTGAGCGTGATCGACAGCGTGAGCCTGGCGAGTCTCGCGCGGTTCTCGGGCGCCGGCGGCTGGGTGCGGCGCGCGGAGGAGCGCGCGGCGGTCGCCGGGCTCACGGCCGCGTTCCGGCTGAACGCGCCGTCGCTCGACGCGCCGGTCGGCGCGCTGTCGGGCGGCAACCAGCAGAAAACGTACTTGGCGCGCTGCCTGCTCGCGAAGCCGCGCGTGCTCCTCCTCGACGAGCCGACGCGCGGCATCGACGTCGGCGCGAAGGCCGACATCTACGAGCTGATGCGCGCGTGGGTCGCCGAGGGGATCGCGATCGTGCTCATCACGTCCGAGATGGACGAGCTCCTCGCGCTGAGCGACCGGATCCTCGTCCTGCACCGCGGCCGCCCGGCGGCCGAGCTCGCGCGCGACGCGGCGTCGAAGGACGCGGTGCTGGCGGCGGCCATGGGGCACACCGCGACCGGCACCGCAGGAGGACGACCGTGACGCGTGGCTGGCGCGCGGCGCTCGGCGAGTGGTGGGCGACGCCGGTGGCGCGCGCGCTCGTCGCGCTGGCGCTCATGCTCCTCATCGGCTGCGTCTTCAACGCGGACGGCGCGTTCTTCAAGTGGAGCGTCCACCGCGACATGCTGCGGCAGGTCTCAGTCTACGGCATCCTGGCCTGCGGGATGACGGTGGTGATCATCACCGCCGGCATCGACCTGTCCGTGAGCAGCATCCTGGCGCTCGCGGCCGTGTCGTTCGCGTGGCTCACGCTCCCGGAAGGCTGGCCGGCGGCGCTCGCTATTCCGGCCGTGCTCGTCATCGGCACCGCGCTCGGCTCGGTCTCGGGCGTGCTGGCCGCGCGCATGCGCATCCAGCCGTTCATCGTGACGCTGGCCATGATGGTGTTCGCGCGCGGGCTGGCGAAGGTCGTCTCGGGCGGGATGAAGATCACCAACTACGTGCAGGAGCCCGACGGCACGTCGCACCTGGTCCCGATGCCGCGCATCTTCGGGATGATCGACAGCCGCGTCCTCGGGGGCAACGTCTCCATCGTCACCGTCATCTTCCTGTTGTGCGTGCTGGCGACGTGGATCATCCTGTCGAGGCTGCGGCTGGGACGGCACCTCTACGCCGTGGGCGGGAACGAAGAGGCCGCGCGGCTGTCGGGCGTGCCCGTCGCGCGCACGCTCGTCATGGCCTACGCGCTCTCGGGCCTGTTCGCGGCGATTGCCGGCATCTGCCAGGCGGCGCAGGAGACGCAGGGCGACCCGGAAACGGGCATGGGCTACGAGCTCGACGCCATCGCCATGGTGGTCATCGGCGGGACGACGCTCGCCGGGGGCAAGGGGAGCGTGGTGCTGACGCTCATCGGCGTGCTGACGATCGGGTACCTGCAGAAGATCCTGTCGCTCAACGCCGCGCCCGAGGCCACGCGCCTCATGCTCACGGGCACGATCATCGTCTGCGCGGTGCTGTTCCAGCGCGGGCGGTAGAAGGAGAAGGACGTGATGTCGCGGCGAGTCGCCGGCGGGCTGGTCTGGGTGGCGGTGTGCGGGCTGACGGCGGCGGGCTGCGGCTCGGGGTCGCGCGCGCGCCACGCGGGCACGGCGGCCGATCCCTACGTGATCGGCATGAGCCAGTGCAACCTGGGCGAGCCCTGGCGCGTGCAGATGGACGCCGACGTCCGCGCCGCCGCCGCCGAGCATCCCAACCTGAAGGTGATCTTCAAGGACGCGCAGAACAGCTCGCTCACGCAGCGGTCGCAGGTCGAGGAGTTCGTCGACCAGGGCGTCGATCTGATTATCATCAGCCCCAAGGAGGCGGCGCCGCTGACCAAGCCGGTGGCCGCGGCGTACCAACAGGGGATTCCGGTGATCGTGCTCGACCGCGAGGTGCAGGGCGACCAGTTCACGACGTTCATCGGCGCGGACAACGTGAAGATCGGCCGCGAGGCCGGCACGTGGATCCGCGAGACGCTGGGCGGCCAGGGCACGATCGTCGAGCTGAAGGGATTGATGACGTCCACGCCGGGCCAGGACCGGCACAGCGGGTTCCTCGAGGGCCTGGAGCTCGACACGCACCCGGGGTTGAAGATCGTCTTCAGCGGCGAGATGGAGTGGCTCGAGCCGAACGCGCGGCGCGAGATGGAGTCGGCCCTCGCCACCAACGCGAAGATCGATCTCGTGTACGCCCACAACGACCCGGGCGCGCACGGCGCGTGGCTGGCCGCGCGGGCCGCCGGGCGCGACAAGGAGATGAAGTTCGTGGGCATCGACGCGCTGCCGCAGGAAGGGCAGCAGTATGTGAAGCAGGGCATCCTCGACGCGACGTTCCTCTACCCCACCGGCGGCCAGGAGGCGATCGACGTCGCGTTGAAGGCGCTGGCGGGCGGGACGGTGCCGAAGAAGATCGTGCTCGGCACGCGGCTGTTCACGAAGGAGAACATTGACACGGGTGGACAGGCGATAAGGTGACGAGGTGGTAATTTCCACGGAATGAACCACGGAAGGACCGCGGAAATCGCCACGGAAAGACAAGGAATGTCATGAAGCAGCGCATCGCTCTCTTCTGGCCCGGCGACGGACGCGACCTGCCCAACGAGCTGGCGCTGCCGAGCGTGGCCGAGGCGACCCGCCAGATGGACGCGGCGCTCCGGAAACTCGGCAAGGAGCCGTACCTCGTGGACGGCTTCCTCACCCGGCCCCACCACGCGATCGAGCGGCTGGGGCCCGTCCACGACCCGATGGTCGGGATCTGCGTGCACTGGTTCTACGGGCCGCACACCACCGAGGGCGTGGTGGGGAAGACCAACCCGCTGCTGCTGGCGAGCAACTTCTCGGGGCAGTGGCCGGGGCTCGTGGGCCTGCTCAACACCGGCGCGTGCCTCGAGAGCCTGGGCCGGCCGTTCTCGCGCGTCTGGACCGACGTGCCGGACTGGACGAAGGACGAGATCTTCATGGCGCGGCTCGAGGAATGGTGCCGCACGGGCCGCATCGCGTACGCCGAGGACGACATCGCCTACGGCGCGTCCGTCTCGCCGGCCGCCGCGGCGCTCGCGGGCAAGGTGGCGCGGCAGTTCCACGAGCGGCGCGCGCTCATCCTCATGCTCGGCGACACGTCGATGGGCATGATCAACGGCTACTTCGGGCCGCGCCTGCTCAACCGCCACTACTTCACCGAGCACAAGATCGACCAGGCCTGGATCATCCACCGCGGCCGGAGCGTCTCCCATTCGCGGCTCGACGCGGCCATGGCCTTCGTCAGGCACTACGGCGTGACGTTCCACTGGGAGGAGCCAGGCGCCGACGACTTCACCGAGAACGCCACGCGCGAGCAGCTGCGCGACTACCTGGCCGTGCTCGACCTGGTGAACGAGTACAAGGCCGACTGCCTGGGCTGGCAGTACCAGCTCGGGCTGCTGCCGCTCCGCCCGCCGTCGGACTTCGCCGAGGGGCTCTTCAACTCGGTGTGCCGGCCCGAGTCGAACGGCGACCTCGTGATCTGCGCCACCGAGGCCGACCAGGGCAACGCCGTGCCGATGGAGATGATGAAGCGGTTGCTCCTCGCCAAGGGCCTGCACCAGGCGGTCATGTTCCACGACGTGCGCTGGGGCGCCCGCCACGAAGGGCGCTTCGTGTGGGTGCTGCTCAACTCGGGCTCGTGCGGCGCGTACGCCTTCAACCACGACCCCGACACGCTCGCCGGCACGCACAGCTACCGCCAGCCGCGCGGCTACTTCCCGGTGCCGGGCGGCACGTTCGCCGGCGAGAGCCTGCCGGGGCCCATCACCTGGGCGCGCTGCTACATCAAGGACGACACGCTCTGGATGGACGTCGGCCGCGGCGAGGTCGTGAAGCTCCCGCCCGCCACGCGCGACGCGTGGTGGGAGGGCACGACGCGGCAGTGGCCGTTCATGGCGGCCGACCTCGGCATCGGCCGCGACACGCTGATGGCGCACTACCTGTCGAACCACATCGCGGTGGCCTACGGCGACATCTTCGAGGAGATGGTCGCGCTGTCGGGAGAGATGGGCTTCAAGGTGCGCATCCTCCAGGCCGCGCGCCGCTGACGCCGCCCGCAGCGAAGGGAGACCGTCCATGACGCGGAGTGTTCTCGCGGCGCCGATCGTCGTGGCCGCGCTGGCGTGGCCGTCGCCCCTCCTGGCACAGCAGGGCGCCGGGCTCGCCGGGCTGATGGAGGTCCAGCACGGCCGCACGAAGGCGGTCACGTCGTCCGACCCGGACTTCAACTCCAACCTCGACCGGATCACCTACATCAAGCCGGGAGAGACGCTGACGCTGGCGGACATTGCGGGCCCGGCGGTCATCAACCACATCTGGCTCACGTTCAACGACGCGCGCCCGAACTGGTTGGAGGCCGGCGGGTCGGCCAACCCGGCCGAGATCGTCCTGCGCATGTACTGGGACGGCGAGACGCAGCCCGCCGTCGAGGCGCCGCTCGGCGACTTCTTCGCGGCGGGGTTCGGGCTGCGCCGGGAGGTGCGCTCGGTCCCGATCCAGGTGGAAGGCGGCGACGCCTACAACAGCTTCTGGCAGATGCCGTTCGCGAAGCACGGCCGGATCACGGTGACCAACGAGAGCCGGAAGAACGTGCGCAGCTTCTACTACCAGGTGGACTACACCGAGGTGGACGCGCTGCCGACCGACGTCGCCTACTTCCACGCGCAGTACCACCGTGCGTTCCCCGAGACGATGGGCAAGGACTACCTCGTGCTGGAGGCCGAGGGACAGGGGCAGTACGTCGGCACGGTGATGTCGGTGCAATCGCGCTCGCCCTACTGGTTCGGCGAGGGCGACGCGCGCATCTACATCGACGGCGACACGAAGCCGACGATCCAGGGCACCGGGACCGAGGACTATTTCCTCTCGGCCTGGGGCCTGGACGAGCACACGTGGCCGTACTTCGGCTGCACCTACCTCAGCGACGACCCCAGCAACCTGGGCATGCGCGCGACGATGTACCGGTGGCACGTCGAGGATCCGATCCGGTTCTCGAAGTCCATCCGGTTCGAGTTCGAGCACACGGGCTGGATGTCGGCGGACGAGACGGAGACCGGAAAAGTGGACGGCCACGTCGAGCGTGAGGACGACATCGCCACGGTCGCGTTCTGGTACCAGGTCGGCCCGGCGAAGCGCTTCACGACGCTGCCGGACCTGGCGGGCCGGACGTTCCCCAACCTCGATCAGGTGATCGAGGCGAAGGAGATGCTGGCGGGCGCGCGCCATTCGGACGGCAAGCTGGAGATCCAGAAGGGTTACGACTGGACGGGCGACGGGCAGCTGTTCTTCACGCCCACCACGTCGGACGCGTTCCTCGAGGTGTCGTTCCAGATCGCGAAGCCGGAGCTACGGGGTCTCGTGCTGCGGCTGACGCACGCGCCAGACTACGGCAAGTACCGGATCCTCGTCGACGGGAAGGACGTCGCGGCGCTCGGCGACTACCCGGACTGGAACCCGCGCGGGCCGCGCGACTTCTACGCGGGCGACGTCGAGGTGAAGGACTTCTATCTCGGGAGCTACACGCTCGCGCCGGGCGCGCACACGCTGCGGTTCGAGCTGGTCGGCGCCAACCCGTTTTCGATGGGCACGGCGATGGGGCTCGACTCGGTCCGGCTGCGCGAGCGGTGGCACACGAAGCGGAAGTCGCTCAGATGACGACCAAGAACTGCAACTGCCGCACGCTCGACCGACGCGAGTTCATGACCGCCGCCGCGGCAGGCGGCGCGGGCCTCGCCGCCGCCCTCTCCGGCGTCCCCATCATCGCCGGCCCGTTCTTCCGGCAGACCGGTGTCGATCACTTCGTGCCGGCCGACAAGAAGCTGTCGCCCGAGTGGGTCCGCGCGCTCTTCGCCCGGGGCGAGCCCACCTGGTACGCCGGCCGCGACCTCAAGACGATCGGGATGCCCGTCGGCGGCATCTGCGCGGGGCAGGTCTACCTCACCGGCGACGGCCGGTTGATTGGGTGGGAGGTCTTCAACCAGAACCAGAACACCGGCTACGGCGCGGTGAACTACGAGGTGGGCCGCGGCGCGGGAGAGACCGTCATCGACGGGAAGATCGCGCCGGTGGCGGCATTCGACCAGGGCTTCGCGCTGCGGATCGCGGCGGCCGGCGGGATCGTCGATCGCACGCTGGACCGCCGCGGCTTTCCGGGCGTACGCTTCTGCGGCGAGTACCCGATCGCCCGCGTCGAGTTCGTCGATCCGTCGCTGCCGGTCGAGGCGCGCCTCGAGGCGTTCTCGCCGTTCGTCCCGCTGAACGCCGCCGACTCGGCGCTACCCGCGACGGTGATGCAGTACACGCTGCGCAACACGTCGGCCGCCCCGGTCGAAGTGACGCTCGCGGGCTGGCTCCAGAACGTCGCGTGCCTGCACGGCGCCGCGGCGTTCGGCGACCGGTTCCTGCGCCGAAACAGTCGTCTGACCGCCGCCGGCCTCACCGGCGTCGTCGGCGGCGCGCGGGCGCTGGTCCTCCCCGAGAAGCACGAGCGCCCGCCCATTGTCTTCGCGGACTTCGAGGGCGGCACCTACGGCGCGTGGACGGTCGAGGGCGAAGCGTTCGGTGCGGCGCCGGCCGCGGGCGCGCTCGCCGACCAGCAGCCGGTCAGCGGGTTCCAGGGCACGGGCCTCGTCAACTCGTTCCTCGGCGGCGACACGCCTCAGGGCAGGCTCCGCTCGCCCGCCTTCACGATCGAGCGGCCCTACATCAGCTTCCTCGTCGGCGGCGGCCGCCACGACGGCACCGCCTGCGTCAACCTGATCGTGGACGGCGAGGTCGTGCGCACCGCGACGGGCGCCAACCGCGAGCGGCTCGAGCCGGCGAACTGGCAGGTGGCCGATCTCCTCGGCCGGCTGGCGCGCATCGAGATCGTGGACCGCGAGTCGGAGGGCTGGGGGCACGTCAACGTCGACCAGATCGAGTTCCGCGACGGCCCGCTGGTCGTCGACCCGGGCCCGCTCGCCGGCTGGCCGGACTACGGCACGCTGTGCCTCGCGATGGCCGGCGACGGCTTCAGCCGCCCGTCGGTCGCCGTTGGCGATCTGCCGGGCGCCGTGTTCGACGCGCGCGGCGACCGCGCGGAGAAGCCCGCGGCCGAGTTGCTCCTGGGCGCCGTCGGGAAGACCGTCGCCCTCGACCCGGGCCAGGAGCAGACCATCGTCTTCGTCGTCGCGTGGCACATGCCGAACATGCGCCGCGAGGACACGCCCGTCGGCAACTTCTACGCCACGCGGTTCGACGACGCGGCGGCAGTCGCGCGGCACGTCGTCGGCCACTTCGACCGGCTGGCCGGCGACACGCGCCTCTGGCACCGGACGTACTACGACTCGACGCTCCCCCACTGGCTGCTCGACCGGCTGCACTCCACCGTCGCGAACCTCGCGACGACGACGGCGCAGTGGTGGCGGAACGGACGGTTCTGGGCGTGGGAGGGCGCCGGGTGCTGCCGCGGCACGTGCGGGCACGTGTGGAACTACGAGCACGCCATGGCGCGGCTCTTCCCCGAGCTCGAGCGCTCCGCGCGCGAGATGCAGGATTTCGCGCCCGGCGTCGGGTTCGACGCGGCCACCGGCGCGATCGGCTTCCGCGGCGAGGGATCGACGTGGGCCGGCGACGCGCAGGGCGGCTACATCCTGAAGGCGCTGCGCGAGCACCAGACGTCGCCCGACCGCGCCTTCCTCGAGCGCACGTGGCCCCGCATCCGCCAGGCGACCGAGTTCCTGATTGGCAAGGACGCCAACGACGACGGCCTGATCGAGGGTGCGCAGCCGCAGACCTACGACGAGGACTACTACGGCGCGAACACGATGGTCGGCTCGCTCTACCTGGGCGCGCTGCGCGCCGCCGAGGTGATGGCGCGCGAGGTGGGCGATACGGCATTCGCGGAGCGGTGCCGGCGGATCTTCGAGGCCGGCCGCGACCGGTCCGTCGCGGCGCTCTTCAACGGCGAGTACTTCATCCAAAAGGTGGACTTGAAGGCGCATCCCGACTGGCAGTACGCCGACGGGTGCCTGGCCGACCAGATGTTCGGCCAGGGCTGGGCGCACCAGGTCGGCCTCGGCTACCTCTATCCGCGCGAGACCGTCCTCTCGGCGCTGAAATCGATCTGGAAGTACTGCTGGGCGCCCGATATCGGCCCGCAGGACCGCGCGCACGAGCCCGAGCGCTGGTTCGCGTATCCCGGCGAGGCCGGCCTGTTCACGTGCACGTGGCCGAAGAGCCCGCACCTCGGGCCGAAGTCCACGCGCTATCGAAACGAGATCTGGACCGGGATCGAGTACCAGGTCGCGGGGCACATGGCCTGGGAGGGCCTGACGACCGAGGCGCTCGCGATCTGCCGCGGCGTCCACGAGCGGTATCACCCGTCGAAGCACAACCCGTGGAACGAGATCGAGTGCGGCGACCACTACGCGCGCGCGATGGCGAGCTGGGGCGTGCTGGTCGGCCTGAGCGGCTTCGAGCACGTCGGGCCGCGCGGCCGCATCGGCTTCGCGCCGCGGCTCGGGCCCGAGGACTTCCGCGCCGCGTTCACCGCGGCGGAAGGCTGGGGCACGCTGAGCCAGCACCGCGAGGGCGGCGCCCAGACGAACGAGATCGCCGTGCGCTGGGGCCGCGTGGCGACTAGCGAGGCCACGTTCGAGCTGCCGGAAGGCAAGCGACTGGCCGGCGCATCGGCGACGATCGGCGGGCGGCCGATCGAGATCCAGGCCAGACAGGACGGCCAGCGCGTGACGGTCACGCTCCCCGCCGGCACCGTCGTCGAGGCCGGGAGCGCGTTGCGGGTCGCCTTGCGGGCGGCGTGAGCGGTGAGCCGTTTTCACGGTTGAACCACGAAGCCCACGAGGTCCACGAAGGCGGTCGGTCCGGCTGATCACGCCTTCGGCAGCCGCTCTCCCGTCGCCAGCCAGTGGTTCATCGACCGCTCCCAGAACCTCACGGCGGCGAGGAACGCCTCTTCGGTGAAGCCCTCGATGAAGGTGTTGCCGGCGGGCGCGACGGCCGTGTAGGTGTAAGCAATGTCGACGAGGCTCCGATCCTCACCGTTCGGCCGCACGTCGATCCGCAGCACGCACACACGGGACTCGTGGGTGAACCGGACGAACTCCACGAGGCCTTGATTCGGCTCGTGCCGTGTCACGACCCACACCGTGTCCGGCTCGCCGTCGCCGGGCGTCGTGAACACGGCGCCTTCCTCGGCCAGGCCAGACTCGGAGCGGATCATCGTGTAATGCCATCCGTCGAGCCACTCGGCCTCGCGCACCGGGCACAGCAGCGGGAACACCCGCGCAGGCGGCGCGTCGATCATCTGTGTATAACGTCGTCTCAGCCTCTTCGACCCGAACTTGGCAACAGGCACTGGGTCACTTCTGGCATTGGGCGCTGGGCCTTGGCTGTTCCGGCCTCCTTGGCAGGCCGCAGCCTAGGCGAAGGCAGCCGGCTCTGATCCCAGTCTCAACCCTTCATCAATAGACAGGTCAAGGCGCGCGCAGCGGACATGTCCACGCAGATTGTCGGGCCGGCTTCAGCCGGCCCGCGGAACAAGGGACCGAACTCAGGGTCAAACGGGACAGCGCCGCGCGCCACAGGGTGCGCGAGTCGAGGAGGTGTGAGGTGCACACCCGGCGATCCCGCAGCGTCGGCCTCAGCGTCGCGGTCGCCGTGGCGCTTGGCATCGGCGCGGCCGTGGCGGTCCTGAGCGTCCTTCAGGACGTGTTCGTCGGGTCGCGCCCGTACGCCGCGGCCGACCGCCTCGTCATCCTCGAGAACAGCGGTGCCTACGTTCTCGCCGGGCACAAGGTCGACATGCCCGAGCTGTCGTGGCCCGACTTCTCCGATCTCGAATCGCAGCAGAGCGCCTTCTCGGACCTCGGGGGGATCGGCCGCTTCGAACAGACGATCTGGGACACGGGGGATCGGGCGCGGTCGGTGAGCCGTGTCTCCGTCACGGCACACCTGATGGCGCTGCTCGGGGCTCGCGCCCGAGTCGGGCGCGTCCTCGTCGAGAGGGACTTCGAGCCGGGCGCGCCGGCCGTCGCCGTCGTGACCGAGGGCCTCTGGCGACGCCAGCTGGGATCGGATCCTCGCGTCGTCGGACGGGTCGTTCACGTGGACGGGCGTCCGTTCACGCTGGTCGGTGTCGTGGCCGACGACGTGGTGGGGTTCCTGCGCGAGCGCACGTCGCTCTTCGAGGAACGCGATCAAAACGACTGCGTGGTCGTGCCCGAGGTGCCCGGCGCCGGCGGGCCAAGAGAACGGCTGCTCGCGGTGCTTCGTGCGAATCGCGGCCTGCCGGCCCTGACCGTCGTCGGGCGGCTGCGCCCCGGCGTGTCGGTCGCGAGCGCCGAGCAGCAGATCCGGACCATCGGCCAGCGACTCGCCCGGGCGTATCCGGCCACCAACGGCGGCCGGGAGATTCGCGGATCGGCTCTGACCGAGTGGCGGACGCGGCGCGTGAGCCACCTGCGCCCGATGCTGCTCTCCGCCGCGGTCCTCGCCCTGCTCGTGGCCTGCGCGAGCGCGATCGGGCTGATCGTGACCGACGCCATCCGGCGCGCGCCGGAGATGGCCGTCCGGCACGCGCTCGGGGCGAGTCGAGGGCGTCTGGTTCGACTCGTGTTGTGGCGCACGCTCTGGTGGACGCTGCCGGGCGGCGCGCTGGGTGTCCTGCTGTCCGGCGTCGCGCTGGAGTGGATCGGCGTACCGGGCCTGGCCGGCGGTCCTGCCGTTCTCCTGCCGGCCGCACTCGTGCTGCTGGCCGGCGCCACCGGGCTGACAGTCCTGGTGGCCCTCGTGCTCGGCGGGATCGCCGCCCTGTCGCTGCAACACCAGGGTCTCGCGCTCGGACTGCAGGAAGGGGGACACCTGGTCTCGCTCGGGCGCGGACGTCGCCGGGCGCTCGCGCTCGTGGTCACCGTCCAGATCGCCGCGGCGACGTCGCTCGGTCTCGTGTCCGGGCTCCTGCTCCGCAGCATGGCCAACATCCTGAACGTCGACATGGGATTCCAGGCCGGACAGTCGTTCGTCGTGCGAGTGTTCCTGTCCGAGGGTCCCTACCGTGCTTCCGACGAGCGATCGACGTTCCTCGACGACGCCCTGGCTCGCGTGCGGGCACTCTCGACCGTGGCGTCGGCCGGCCTGTCGGACGCCCCGCCCCTGAGCGGGGTGGCCGTGATGGTGGGCGGCGACCTCTTCCTCGAGATTCCGGGGCGTCCGCCGGCCGCGCTCGGTCCAACGATCGCCCAGGACGTCACGCCCGGGTACTTCGAGACGATCGGCATGAGGATGAGCCGCGGTCGCGCCTTCTCGGACGACGACTCCCGCGCGAAGGCCCCGGTGATCGTCGTGGACGAGGCGTTCTGCCGGGAGCACCTGGGGTCCGCCGACCCGCTGGCGGCCGGCATCCGCGCGGACGGCACGCTCCTCCGCATCGTCGGGGTCGTCCGCGACGTGCACCAGGAGGGCCCCGTGGAGGGAACGCAGGCCACGCTCTACCTCCTGCGGAGCCGGATCCAGTCGAATGCGTCCTTTGCCCATCTCGTCGTGCGGCCGTCAGGATCCACGCGCGAGGCCATGGACGACGTCGTCGGCACGCTGGTCCGGATGGATCCCCGGGTCGCGGTGGACGAGCCGCAGACGCTCGACACGCTCTTCGCCAAGACCATTGCGGACCGCGAGCGCACCTTGCGCCTGATCGTCCTCGCGGTCTCGATCGTGTTCCTGCTGACGGCGTTCAGCGTCACGGGCGCGCTCGGCGAGTTCGTGGAGAACCGGACGCGGGAGATTGGTCTCCGCAAGGCCCTTGGAGCCTCGCGGCGAAGGGTGGTTCTGGTGGTGTGCCGCTCGGTCGGCCTCGCCTGCGCCGGCGGCATTGTCGTCGGGGGCTTCGCCGGGTGGTCGCTCGCGTGGACGCTCTCGAGCGAGCTGTTCGGCCTCGACGCCGGCGACCCGGTCTCCATCGCGGCCGCGCTGGCCTGCGTCGTCGCGCTCGGCGTGATGGCCGCCGCGGGCCCGCTGCGGCGGGCGATGGCCATCGACCCGGCGAGCGCGCTGCGCAGCCTGTGACGCGGGGGCCGGTCTCCGGCCCCCGACCTCCAGCTACTTCGACCGAATGAGGATCTGCGGCTCGTAGACCCGCGTGCCGCGGCAGGCCGGGCACTTCCCCGGCTTCGTCAGCTTGTGCTCGTCGAAGGTGAAGCCGCAGGCGCGGCAGCGCGCGGGCAGGATCTCGACCCGGTGGCCGGCCGCGCGGGCGGAGCGAATGGCGTGGCGCAGGGCGTCCTCGACGTCGCCGCGCTTCAGACCGAGATCGCGCGCGAGCGACGAGACCGAGCGGGGCTCTGCGGTCAGGAGCGCAATCAGGTCTCGACGGAAGGTCATCCGGGGGCTCGTCTCACTCTTCCTTCAACGCGGCGACCGGGTCCACCCGCAGCGCCTGGCGCGCAGGTAGATAGCAGGCGAGGGTCGCCGAGGCCAGCAGCAGCGCCGTGACGCTCACGTAGGTCAGCGGATCTTCGGGCGCGACGCCGAACAGCAGGCTGGCCATGACCGGCGAGAGCGCGACGGCACCGGCCAGCCCTGCCCCGGCGCCGGCGACGACCGGCTGCATCCCCTGCCACACCACGAGGCGCAGCAGGCTGGCCGGGCTGGCGCCGAGGGCCTTGCGCACGCCGATCTCCGCCGTCCGGCGCGAGACCGTGTAGGCCAGCACGCCGTAGACGCCCGCGAGCGCGAGGATCAGGGCCACGGCCGCGAAGGCGGCGAGCAGCAGCATCGTGAAGCGACGCGACGCGGTGGACACGGTCACGAGGCCGTCGAGCGTCTGCGCGTTCGAGATGGGAAGGTTCGGGTCGATCTCGTCGAGCGCGGCACGGAGGACGGGCAGAATCGCAAGCGGCGCGCCGGCCGTGTGCACGACCACCTGGATCGGCGTCCAGGTCGCGCCGTAGTACGGCAGATAGACGGCCATGGGCGGATCGACCGCCAGGCTGCGCTCGCGCATGTCCCCGACGACGCCGACGACCTCGGCCGGCGTGTTGGCCTGCCCTTTCCACAGGATCGCCTGCCGGCCGACCGGATCGGCGCCCGGCCACAACTGCTCCGCCACCCGCCGGCTCACGATGACCCGCCAGGGGTTGCCGAACTGGTCCTGGTCGGTGAACGCCCGGCCGCGAAGGACGGGCAGGCCGATCGTGGTGAAGTAGTCGCTCGACACCAGCCGCCATGTCGCCCAGGGCACGGCATCCGCGGCGACCTCCGGCGCGTCGGCCGAGGCGATCCCCATACTCGTGCTCGGGCCGATGAGCGGCCGCATGCTCACCGCCGCCGCCGACACGACGCCCGGCGTGGACTCGACGCGCGAGAGGAAGTCCACGAGCAGGCGCCTGGTGCGCGCGGCGTCGTAGGACGCCGGCACGTTCATCGCGGCGATGAGCCGCCGGTCGGCATCGAACCCCCGGTCCACTGCCAGCACCTCGGCGAAGCTGCGCACGAGCAGGCCCGCGCCGACGAGCAGGACGAGCGACAGCGCCACTTCCGCGCCGACGAGCACGGCCCGGAGGCGCGCCGCGCGCGGTGCGCCCGCCACGCCGCGCTCGCCTTCCCGGAGCGCGCCGGTCGAATCGGTTCGCCGCGCGCG
>JAHECP010000175.1 GCA_024641665.1 Acidobacteriota bacterium | reverse complement strand
GCCCGCGCGGCAATCACCGACGGCACGCCCAGGCGCGGGCCGAGCGGCGCGAGCGCGCCGACCAGGGCCGCGCCCGCCACGGCGCCGGCGGCAATCAGGCCCGCCACCGCCGCGATCGAGAAGGCCGCCGACAGCGCGGCTCCCACCTGCAGCGTCGTCGCCACGATGTTGGCGCCGACGAAGATCAGGAAGAGGTCGAAGGCGGACTGCGTGCGATCGGCGGGCGCCACCGGCCCGATGTCGACGGCGTGCATGGCGGGACTATACCAAAGCCGCCAGGCGGGCGGCCGGCCGGCTCCCGGCGGCCCGGTTGCATTTGCTGTAGCTCCCGACCACCGACTTGCGCCACAATCATGCAACCATGCGTGTGATCCAGACCGGCTTGCAGGGCAGCGTGATCGTGCAGTCTCCCCTGTACGCGGACGAGCGCGGCTCGTTCACGACCACCTACGACCTCCACGCGTTCCGTTCCCTCGGGATCGCCTTCGGGGTCGCCGAGGATCATCTCGTGCACAACGCGCAGGCCAACACGCTGCGCGGTCTGCACTTCCAGCAGGTGCCGAGCGCCCAAGCCAAGCTCATCCGCTGCGTCCGCGGCCGGATCTACGATGTCACGCTCGACCTCCGGCGTGACTCGCCGACCTACATGCGCTGGGCGGCCACCAAGCTCCACGAGGGCGACGGGCGCTCGCTGTACATCCCGGTCGGCTGCGCCCACGGCTATCTCACGCTGGAGGACGACACCGACGTGCTCTACTATGTCGACGCGCCCTACGACCCGGGGCGCGGCCGGGGCGTCAGGTGGAACGACCCGGTGTTCGCCATCGAGTGGCCGGCACGGCCCGTCGTCATCACCGAGCGCGACGCGACCTATCCGGACTACCTGCCGTGAGGGGACGGCTGGTCGCGCCGGTCCTCGTCGCGCTGCTGGTCGTCCTCTCCTCCCCCTTCATCGGCGAGCTCCGGAACCTGCTGAAGAGCGCGTTTCCGGCCTCCTGGACGCGCCTGGTGATCGGCGTCGTCGGCCTCGCGTTCGCGGGCGCCTTCGTGGCCGCGGTCGCCCGGATCCGCGCGCACCGGTGGCGCCGCTACGGCGGGCTCGCGCTGTCGGCCGCGCTGCTGGTGTTCTACGCCGCCCGCGCGCGCACCGGCAACGCCGAAGTGGACGCGGTGCAGCTCTTCCACTTCGTCGAGTACGGCCTGGTGACCTTCCTGTTCTACCGGGCCGTGCGGCCGGCCGGCGACCTGTCGGTGGTGCTGCTGCCCCTGCTCTGCGGCGTGCTCGTCGGTGTGTTCGAGGAGTGGCTGCAGTGGCTGGTGCCCATCCGCACGGGCGAGATCGGCGACGTCCTGATCGACGCCGAGGCGGTGGCGTGCGGGATCGTCTTCAGCCTGGCGCTCGCGCCTCCCGACCGGCTGTCCCTGCGCCTGCCGGCGGAGTCCCGCCGGCGCGTCCTCGACGTCGCGGCGGCCATGGTGCTGGTGGTCGCCGGCTTCATCCACTGCGCGCATCTCGGCTACGCGATCCACGACGCCGAGATCGGCCGCTTCCGCTCGTACTTCACGGCCGACACGCTCCTCCGCCTCGGGCCTGCCCGCGCCGGGTCGTGGCGCGCGCATCCGCCTGAGCGGCTCCCGATCCTCGGCATCGAGGACTACTACATGACCGAGGCGGGCTGGCACGTGCAGCGGCGCAACACGGCGTACACCGCGCACGACTTCCAGACCGCCTGGCGCGAGAACCGGATCCTGGAGAAGTACTTCGACCCGTTCCTCGACATCAAGTCGTTCATCGGCCACGAACGCCACCGCTGGGCGCCCGCGCAACGCGAGGAGGTGGAGGCGGGTCGCGGGCCCGCGCCGCCGGGCGCGTGGGTCAGCCGGGCCGGCGAGGGACGCATCTGGGTGCGGCCGACGAAGCGCGAGCTGTGGCTCGTCGCCCTGACGCTCGCGGCCGTCCTGCTGGCGGCGTCGCGGGTGCGCCGCCGGCGCGCGGCCCGGTAAGGGGGACCGGCGGCGCATTTGCGGCACCGAAGCCGAACGGACTACAATTTCGGGGATCGGCTGGAAGTTCAGCGCGCGATTCGTGCGGCGCCGTGTGCGCCCGGCCGAGCCACCGTTGTCTGCGTTGGAGGAGCGCGATGCCCTTTATCATCACCGACCCGTGCATCGGCACGAAGGACACGGCCTGTGTGGACGTGTGCCCGGTCGACTGCATCCACCCCCGGAAGGACGAGCCCGAGTTCGAGAGCATGACGATGCTCTACATCCACCCGGAGGAGTGCATCGACTGCGGCGCCTGCGTGCCGGCCTGTCCGGTGACCGCCATCTACGACAGCGTCGACTCGACGCCCTCCAGCCAGAAGGGGCTCATCGAGGCCAACGCCGTCTACCGCAACGGCGACACGGACGCCATGGCCAAGGCCGAGGCCATCGTCAAGGCGCACGTCGAGAGCCACCAGGATCTGATGGCCGTTCTGCCGGCCGAGCGTCAGGCGGCGCATACTTAAGAAAAGGGGACGGGAGCTGTTTCCGGCGATCTCCCTGGGAAACAGCTCCCGTCCCCTTTTTCCGTTCCATGCGCACCACCAGCATCCTGCACCCGACCGACTTCTCGGAGTGCGCGCGGCGCGCGCTGACGGTGGCGGTCTACCTGGCCGTGTCGCGGCGCGCGACCCTGCACGTGTTCCACGCCCTGCTGCTCCACGAGGACGACCCCGCCGTCGAGATGCCCGAGATGGCGGCGTACGTGGATCAGGCGCAGGTGCACGCCGAGGCGTGGCTGGACCACGCGCCCGGCGACCGGCTGGACCTCAGAACCGAAGTCGGGCGCGGCATCGATGCGCACGACGCGATGATGGACGCGCTCGAGCGCACCGCCGCCGACCTGGTCGTGATGGGCACGCACGGCCGGTCCGGCGTGCGCAAGCTCCTGATGGGGAGCCAGACCGACAAGATGCTGCGCCACGCGCCGTGTCACGTGCTGACGACGCGCGCCGATGCGAAGCTGCCCGGTCCCGGCCAGGACTTCCGCCGCATCCTGGTGCCGGTGGACTTCTCCGTCCACTCGAAGCGCGCGCTCGAGGCGGCGCGCGAGCTCGCCGCCGAGAGCGGCGGGCGCATCACGCTGGCCCACGTGATGAGCACCGTCGTCCCCACGCACTACGCCGCGTCGGTGGACACCTCGTTCGAGCTCGATCCCCGGCTGCTCGGCGCTGCCGAGCGCACGCTGCGCGACTGGGCGGCGGGCGAGCCGGTGGACACGGTGCTGGCCGAGGGCCTCGCCTCCATCGAGATCGACCGGATCGCCCGCGAGGTGGACGCGGACCTGATCGTGATGGGCACGCGCGGGCTGACCGGCCTCGAGCACGTGCTCGTGGGCAGCGTCACCGAGCGCGTGTGCCGCTCGGCTGCGACGCCGGTGTTGGTGGTGAAGTAGGAAAAGGGGACGGGAGCTTCTTCCGGGTCCCGGCCAGGGAAAAAGCTCCCGTCCCCTTTTCCTCTTTCTCAATATCCCTGCTCGTCCACCGTCGTCTTGCCCGCCAGGCGGCGGTAGATGAAGACGAAGTAGGCCGTCACGAGGAGCATCCCCGGCACGAACCAGACGAGCCCGACCCCCAGGCCGTAGGCGCCCGCCGCGGCGTTGTGGATGTCGAGGCTCCGCGCCGGGTCGACGTTCGACGGGAGCATGTACGGATACACCCCGAAGGCGACGCTCGTGAGCATGCCGAGCAGGTAGGCGCACGACGCGAGGAACGCCCCGCGCTCCTGTCCCTTCCGCTCGAACACCCATGCCAGCACGAGGCCGGCCACGGCCAGCGCCGGGAAGACGACGCCCCACGGCGCGGCCGACAGACGCGCGGGCACCTGCGGCTGCAGCCGGAAGGTCACCAGCGTGACGGCCACGGTGGCGAGGACGACGCCCCACCACGCCCCGCGCGCCGCCCGCCGCGCGCGGGCCTGCACCGCGCCGTCGGTCTTGAGCGACACCCACAGCGCGCCGTGCAGCGTGAGCGCCAGGAACGCCGCCACGCCGACGAGCACGGTGTACCAGTCGAGAATGCCGGGGCTCGCGCCCGGCAGGAAGTCGGTCCAGAGCGGCAGGAAGAAGCGCGCCGCGGCGTCGAGCGGCACGCCGCGCACGACGTTGCCGAGCGCGGCGCCGAAGAAGATCGCCAGCAGCGCGCTCGACACGGCGAAGATCACGTCCCAGAACGGCTTCCACACCGCGTTGTCGAAGTGGTGGCGGAACTCGATCGCCACCCCCCGCAGCATGAACAGCCACAACACCATCATCAGCGGCAGGTAGAACCCGCTGAAGCTCGACGCGTAGAGCACGGGAAACGCGAAGTACAGCGTCCCGCCCGCCGCGAGCAGCCAGACCTCGTTGCCATCCCACACGGGGCCGATCGTCTGCAGCACGCGGCGCCGCTCGTCCTCCGAGCGCGCCACGTACAGGTGGACGATGCCCGTGCCGAGATCGAAGCCGTCGAACACCACGTACATGGCCAGCATGCCGGCCACCAGCGCGAACCAGAGCGTTTCCATGGCCTCCTCCTCACCCGGCATGCGACGGTGACGCGTCGCCGGGACGCGGACCGTGCTCGAGCTCGCGGTACACGAGCAGCAGGAACAGGATGCTCAACACGGTGTACATGCCCATGAACCCGAGGAGGGTGAACATGGCGTTGCCCGCCGACACGTTCGCGGAGAACCCTTCCGACGTGCGCATCAGCCCGTAGACGAGCCAGGGCTGGCGTCCGAACTCCGCCGTCATCCACCCGGCGGTGTTCGAGATGTAGGGGAACGGCAGCAGGAGCGCGAGCGCCCACAGCACCCAGCGGCTCTCGAACAGGCGGCGCCGCCACAGCAGCAGCGACGCGACGCCGAGCACCGCGATGAAGATCGTCCCGAGGCCGACCATGATGTGATAGCTGTAGTACAGGAGCGGCACGTTCTGCGGCCAGTTCTCCCGCGGGAAGTCCTTCAGCCCCTTCACCTCGGCGCTCCACCGCCGGTAGGTCAGGAAGCTCAGCATGCGCGGCACGACGAGCGGGTTGTCGAGCGCGAGGCGCTCCATGTCCGGCTGGCCGACGATCGCGAGCGGCGCGCCGTCGACCGTGTCGAACAGCCCCTCCATGGCGGCCAGCGTGACGGGCTGGTTGGCTGCGATCAGCTTGCCCTGGGCGTCGCCGGTCGGCATCGCGAGCAGCACGACCGCCAGGAAGCCGACGGGCACCCCCGTGCGCAGGAACAGCCGTCCGTCCTCGACGTGCCGCCCCAGCAGCACGTACGCGGCGCCGATGGCGCCGACGACGATGGTGCCGGTGGCCACCGCGCCGAGCATCGTGTGCACGTACTGCCACAGGGCCCAGCGGTTCAGCACGAGCGCCCAGAAGCTCGTCAGCTGGAACCTTCCGGCGGCGTCGAGCGCGTAGCCGACCGGGTGCTGCATCCACGCGTTGGTCGCCACGATCAGGTAGCCCGACAGCCACGAGCCGACGAACACGCAGAGCGCGGCGAACCAATGGCCCTTCGGCCCGAGGCGCCGCTCGCCGAACAGCAGGAACCCGAGGAACGTGGACTCGAGAAAGAAGGAGAACACCCCTTCCATCGCGAGCGTTTGTCCGATCACGCCGCCCGCGGCTTCCGAGAAGCGCGCCCAGTTCGTGCCGAACTGGAATTCCATCGGGATGCCGCTGACCACGCCCATCGCGAAGTTAATCGCGAAGAGGCGCGTCCAGAAGCGCGCGGCGCGGTTGTAGCGCTCGTCCCCGGTGCGCAGCGCCAGCGTCTTCCAGAGGAAGATGACGAGCGCCAGGCCCATGGTGAGCTGCGGGAAGAGGTAGTGGTAGGTGACGGTGAACGCGAAGTGCAGTCGGTGCAGGGTGAGGGCGCTGTCCATGATGACCTCGGCCCGCGCCGCCTGCGCGCTACACCGGTCGCCGGGCTGCGCGAGCGCACGGGCCAGATCATACACCGCCGGTGCTACCGAGAGAGGATGACACCCGCGACCGCGGCGGTGGGCTCGAGCGCGCGGATCTCGGTGGCCATCGACGGGTTCGGGCACGCCTCGCCGCGGCGGTTGAGCCACACCGCGCGCATGCCCACCTTCGCGGCCCCGAGCACGTCGGACGCCCAGTTGTCGCCCACCATCACCGTCTCGTCCGCCGCGGCGCCCAGCCGCTCGAGCGCCACGCGGAAGATGGCCGGCTCGGGCTTGCTCACGCCCTCCTCGGCCGAGACGATCAGCGCGTCGATGAGCCCGCGCATCCCCAACTGCTCGAGCTTGTCCTCCTGCTCGGACAGGACGTTGTTCGAGACGATGCCGAGCCGGACGCGCGACCGCAGCGCCTCGAGGAGCGCGCGCGCGCCGGGCACCGGACGCCGCGCGCGGAGGTAGGCGTCGCGGTACAGCGCGGCGGCGTCGCGCGCGTGGACGACGCCCGCGTTCCCGGCCGCCTCGCCGAGCAGGCGCCGGAACCGCTCCTCGCGCGCGTCGTCCACCGACACGCCGCCCGCCATCACGCCCCGATGGAGTTCCTCGAGCACCGCCGTGTTCCGCCGCTCGAGCTCGTCGAGCGAGAGCCGCTGCAGCGAGCCGAACCGCCCGCGCACCTCGCCCAGCGCCGCCCGCGACGTCGCGCGGTGGTCGAACAGCGTGTCATCGAGATCGAACAGCACCGCCCGCGGCGGTGACGGGTTTGACTGTGTCACTGCGTGTGTCACTGCCTGTGTCACTGCTTCTGTCACTGCCCGTGTCGCATTCCGTGTCGCATTCCGTGTCGCATTCCGTGGTTATTCCGTGGCCCTTCCGTGGCTCATTCCGTCAGAAGCCCCCGCCTCCTCCGCCCCCGAACCCGCCGCCGCTCGAGCCGCCGCCGCCGAAGCCCGAGCCGCCGGAACTGCGCGGCGCCGACGACATGGCGCTGCCCGCCGTGGCGGTCATGCCGCCGAGGTGGCCGACGAACGCGCCGGTGCTGAACGCCGCAACGCTCGAGCCGCGGTACCAGTCGGGCGGCGTGGTGCAGATGCCCTCGAAGGCCTTGGCCCAGTGCTTCTCGACGGCGAGCGCCATCGCATACGGCAGGTACTTCTCGAAGAGCTCCGGCGTCTTGATCACGCGGTCGAATCGCTCCTTCTCGACGCGGTCGAGGAACTCCTCGAAGCCGCGCGCCTCCTCCAGCGTCCGGGCGCCCGCCACGGTGCGCGCGGGCATGATGAACGCGAAGACGACGACGATCCCGCCGCTCAGCACGCCCCCGAGGATTCCCGCGAGCGGCGAGAAGCCGAAGCGGTTGCCGACGAAGACGCCCAGCCAGCCAATTGCGAAGCCCAGGATGATGCCGACGACGACGTACTTGTGCACCACCTTGTCGGGCCGCTTCGCGTAGACGCCCGTCTCGACGAGCCGCGTGAGCATGCCGTCGCGAATCGCCGGCAGGTGCTTGTAGAACTTGTTCTTGAGGTCCGAGAGCTTCACGGCCGGCAGCGCCGCCTCGTTCGCGGGATCGGCCACGTCCACGAAGCTGTCGAAGATCCCCTCGAGCACCTCGCGCTCGTACGGGTGGAGCGCGCCCCACGACGCCCGCGGCCGGCACATCACGATGAGGAAGTCCTTGCTCTTGAACAGGCCGAACAGGTGCTCCTCGTCGTGCTCCTCGATGCGGACGAAGCCGCGCACCGCCAGGTCCACGAGGGTCGCCGTGATGTCGCGCAGGTCCGCGCGGTCGTCCATGAGCGTGCCGACCTCGCCGGGCCTGAAGTCCCGGGGCGGCTCGTAGCGCACCACGATGGGGCGCCGCTTCGGGTCGCGCCCGAGCGTGGACCACCGACGGTACATCGCGGGCAGGACGAGCAGGGGCACCAGCAGGAACAGGTTGGCCCGCAGGAAGGCCAGTGTCTTCTCGAGCGTCGTCGGCCGGTGCACCACGCCGGCGTTCCAGGCAACCGCCGCCGTCAGGCCCTGGCGGAGCCCCAGCGGGGCCAGCGTCCGGACCCGTACCGTCGGTCCGGTCGTGGCGGCCTCGGCCTCCTGCGCGCGCGACCCGTACGCGCCGGTGAACACGTTCGTGCGGACGTTCTCGACCGCGTCGGGCAGCGTGATCGTGGCGCGCGCCTGCTCGATCGGCGCCTCCCACTCGTCGCCGGTGATGTTCCAGTACAGCTCGTCGTAGGTGTCGAAGAACCGGAGCGCGTTCGCGACGTCGTACCGGATGACAATCGTCCGCACGGCGTCGCGGGCGCCGGGCACCCAGATCTTGAGCTTGCGGTACTGGCGCTCCCGGCTGGTCTCGTACCTCAGCGCGCGCCCGTCGGCGTCGGTGACCGACTCGACGTCCAGGTCGAGGCCGTAGGAGAAGCCCGTGGACGTCCGGTACTCCACCGGGATCGTGCGGTAGATCCCGTTCCACGCGCCGGTGAAGCGCGCCTGGATGGTCTCGGTGACGCGCAGGCCGCCGTCGCGCCCGACGACCAGCGCCGCGTCGAACGACGCGATGGTCAGCGACCGCGCGGCGCGCGCGGGCGCCGCCGCGAGGATGGCCGCCAGGGCCAGCGCGGCGCCGGCCAGCAGCGGTCCGCGCCGCCCCCGCACACCCGTCCCGCCGTACATTCGCCCGCGCGCCTCACTGTTTGCCATGGCTCTCGTCCAGCTGCACGTCGGGCACCGCCGCCTCGGTCGCCGCCTCGAGGTGGAAGTACTCGCGCGCCTTGAATCCGAAGGTGCCGGCCAGGATGTTCGACGGAAACCGCTGCGCGGCCGTGTTGAAGTCGCGCACCACGGCGTTGTAGTAGCGCCGCGCGTTCTGAATCGCGTCCTCGACCTCGACCAGAGTCTGCTGCAGCTGCCGGTAGCTCGCGCCCGCCTTGAGGTCCGGATAGCTCTCCGCGAGGGCGAACAGCCGGCCGAGCGCCTGCGAGAGCGCGCCCTCCGCCTCCCCTCGCGCCTCGGGTCCCTCGGCCCTGGCGCTCATGGCCGCCGTGCGCGCCTCGACCACGCGCTCGAGCGTGCCCCGCTCGTAGCCCGCGTGCCCCTTGACGACCTCGACCACGTTGGGGATGAGGTCGTGGCGCCGCTTGAGCTGCACGTCGATGTCCGCCCAGGCGTTGTCACCGAGCACGCGCAGCTTGACCAGCCCGTTGTAGACGACCACGGCCCACACGCCGATGGCCGCCACGATGATGAGCGCCGGTATCACGGTCTGCCTCCCTGAACGCCGCTAACGAGCCACGGACGGAACCACGAAAGCACGAAGCCTCCCACGGACGACTCACGAAAGCACGAAGGACGGATGTCACGCCGCATCGTTCACGACGGATCAACCACGAAGGCCGCGAAGCCCCGAAGGCTGTCACGCCGAGCGCGGCGACCGGCGGGCCCGACGGGCCCGCCGGAGCGGGGACGAGCGCGCGCAAGAATGCGCTCGCCACGAGGTTCGCCGAGTATCGGCGCGCTCTTGCGCGCGCTCGTCCCCGCTCCAGCCAGCGGCCTGGCCGACCCGCACGGTTCCGGCCAGGCCGCGCCGGTCGCCGCGCGTGTCAGCGTGACACCCCTTCGTCCCATCGCCAGGTTCCGTCATCGCGCCATCGTGGTGACCGCGCGTGGACAGCCCGTCCAAAGTGACGGCCTTCGTGCGCCTCGTGCGCTTCGTGGTTTCGCCCCGTGGGCACGTTCGCCACGTCGTACTCACGGCGACGGCGACGTGTCACCCAGCAGCGCCAGCACCGACAGCGGGTCGACGCGCGCGCCGTCGAGCCGCACGGTCCAGTGCAGGTGCGGCCCGGTCACGCGTCCCGTCGCGCCCGACAGGCCGACCTCGTCGCCACGCTCGACCACCTGCCCCTCGCGCACCGTGATCGTCGAGAGGTGCGCCAGAAACGAGAACAGCCCGAGGCCGTGGTCGAGGATGACCGTGTTGCCCGAAAAGTACTGGTCGGCGGCGAGCACCACCCGCCCGCGGTTCGGCGCGCGCACGGGCGTGCCGGTCGCCGCGTGGAAATCGGTGCCCGAGTGCGGGCTGCGCGGCTGGCCGTTGAGGATGCTCCGGCGGCCGAAGCTGCTCGTCGCCGCACCGGGGACCGGCGCGATCCACGCGCCCGACCAGAGCCGCGACGGCGTGAACGCCGCCAGGATCGCGCGGACGCGCGCGGACTCCTCGGTAATCCGGTGCATGACCGACGCCGGCGGGTTCACGAAGCCTTCGTCCACCGTCAGCCGCCGCGTCGGAAACGCCTTCGCCCGCACGGTCAGCGGATGCACGGCGTCCACCGTGCCGCCGCCCGCCTCCGGCGTGGCTTCGATCGTCACGTCGTACGATCCCGGCTTCACGTCGAGGTCGATGCCCACCAGCGCCTGCCACTCGCGCGGGCCGCCCGCCCGGTAGAACCCGACCTCGTGGTCGAACGCCCGGCCGCGCACCGCCGACAGGGGCGAGTCGGCCTTCACGATCACCTCCACCAGCTCGCCCGGCACGAGCGCCCGCGCGCGATGCGATACCGACAGCGTCGCGGCCGGCGGCGCGCCGATCGCCGGCGCCGCCAGGGCGCACGCGAGCGCCACGACCACGCCCGTCATCCTCCCCTCGATCACCAAGCCCTCCCCTTCAGGGCCCGCCGACGCGCGGCAGCAGGCCGTCCCTGAGCGCGCCCAGCGTGTAGACGCGGTAGCGGCCGGCGCGGTCGTACTTGATGTCGTCGAGCCCTCCGCCGCGCCCCAGCCTCGCCGTCTCCCGCGCGTCGATCGCCACCAGCACGCCGGCCGGCGCCGTCGCCAGGCGCCTGAGGACCACATTGTACGTGACATCGTCGAAACGGCCGGGCGTCAGATTCCGCCGCAGGCTCGGATCGAGATAGAAGACGAGCGATCCGATCCGCTCGTCCACGACCCAGACCTGCGACGGCAGGGCGCCGCGGGCGTCGAGATAGCGCGCGAGGTCCCGCGCCGACATGTCGCGAGCGACGCCGGGAACGAGTCCCGTCATGAGCGTCACGAACACGGCGGCCATCGACGCGGCCAGCCACGCCAGCGTCCGCCCGGCCGTGCCCCGGCGCCAGGCGATCAGCGCCAGGACGGCGCCCGCGAGCGCGAGCGCCTGGCCGATGCCCGCCGCCGCGGGCGCCGTCAC
>JAHECP010000345.1 GCA_024641665.1 Acidobacteriota bacterium | reverse complement strand
CCTACCGCGCGGCCGTGCCGGCCGAGGACGCCGGCATCTACACCTTCCGCCTGCGCGGCGCCGACGGGCCGGCCGGGGCGGTCGAGCGCCGGCTGATCGTCGCGCGATCCGACGAGCTGCGGCTGCGCCCGCCCGACACGGCGTTGCTCCGGGAGGTGAGTCGCGACACCGGCGGCGCCTTCGACCCCAAGCCGGCCGACGTCTTCGCGGTCGGCGCCGACCGCGCGCGGTCGTCCACGCCGCTGTGGCCGTACCTGGCGTCGCTCGCCGCGGTCCTCTGGCTGGCCGATCTCGCGCTGCGCCGGGTCCGGCTGTTCGAACGCGTGTAAGGCGGACGGCTCACGGCCTAGGGCTCAGGGCTCGGGGCTCCCGTGTGACGGGACTGGGGACTGGGGACTTGGGACTGGGGGCTGAGGACCTGTAGCGCACGGCTTCCGCCTTCGCTGAAGCTACGGCGGACCGCCATAGCCTTGTCCGCCTTCGCGCGAAGCGCTACGGCGAGACCTCGACGAAGCTCGGAGAGCGGAGTCGGGGCGGAGGCGGTCAGCCGTGCGCCGGCTGGCGCAGAGCTGAAGCTCTGCGCTATAACTTGTCGTTTTGCGGCGTCGTTGCTTCGTGACACTATCCATCCAAAGTCTGTTTTTTTGACAAACTTCATTACGTCGATGACCGTAACACTTTGGGTTGCGGCCGTTTAGGCCGCTCTGGGATCCTCGTGTGCTTCGTGGTCGTGCCGTCGTCGGGCAACTCGACATCGGGTGTGCCATGTTTCGAAGCGCCAGAACGTGCCTCATCCTGCTCGCGCTGGCGCTCCTCGCGCTCGGCGCGGGCGGCGCGCCGCGCACCCGTATCGTGCTGCTCGGCACCGGTACGCCCAACGCGACGCCCGACCGCATGGGGCCCGCGACGGCGATCGTCGTCGGCGACACGCCGTACCTGGTGGACGCCGGGACGGGCGTCGTCCGCCGCGCGGCCGCGGCCGCCGACGAGAAGGGAGTGCGCGCCCTGCGCCCGTCGAACCTCGACCGGCTCTTCGTCACGCACCTGCACTCGGACCATACGCTGGGCTACCCGGACCTGATCCTGACGCCGTGGGTGCTCGACCGCGACGTGCCGCTCGAAGCCTACGGGCCGCCGGGTCTCGCGGCGATGACCACGCACATCCTCGAGGCGTACCGCGAGGACATCGACATCCGCCTGCACGGCGGCGAGCCGATCAACGCGGAAGGCTACCAGGTGCACGTGCACGAGGTGACGCCCGGCGTCGTCTACAAGGACGGCAACGTGACCGTCGAGGCGTTCGCCGTGCCGCACGGCGCGTGGCCGCACGCCTACGGCTACAAGTTCACGACGCCCGACGGCGTCATCGTCGTCTCGGGCGACACCGGGCCGTTCGACGGCATGGTGGACGTGGCGCGCGGCGCCGACGTGCTGATCCACGAGGTGTACTCGACCGACGGCTGGAAGAAGCGCGCGTCGGCGTGGCAGCAGTACCACGCGGCGTACCACACGCCGGGCTGGAAGGTGGGCGAGATTGCGACACGGGCGGGCGTGCCCACCGTCATCCTCACCCACGAGCTGCTCTGGAGCGCCACGAAGCGCCAGCTCCTCGCCGAGGTGAAGCGCCGCTACAAGGGGCGCGTGATCTTCGGGAACGACCTCGACGTGTTCGACCTCGCGACGCTGAAGAAGCGATAGGCGCGGACGGCGCTCAGTCCTCCCGCAAGGCCCTGATCGGATCGACCCGCCCGGCGCGTCGCATGGGCACGTAGCTCGACAGGAGGGCGACGACCACCAGCGCGGCCGCCGCGCCGGCGAAGGTGGCCGGGTCGGCGGGCGAGATCTGGAAGAGCAGGCTGCGCGCGAGGCGCGACAGGGCGAGGCTTGCCGCGAGGCCGGCGGCGACGCCGGCCAGCGTGACGAGCAGCCCGTCGCGGACGACCATCCGCGTCACGTCACGGGGCCGCGCGCCGAGCGCGAGGCGCACGCCAATCTCGCGCCCGCGGCGGCTGACGGTGTACGCCAGCAGCCCGTAGATGCCGAGCGCCGCCAGCAGGAACGCCATCGAGCCGAACACCGCCACCAGCAGGGCGTTGAAGCGCGGCTGCGCCACCGAAGCGGCTTCGATCGTCTCGAGCGTGGTCACACGGCCTAGGGGCAGCGTCGGATCGACCTGGCGCACCGCGGCGCGGAGGGCGGGCACGATCGCCAGCGGGTCGCCCGCCGTGCGGACGAGCACCGTCAGATCGTCTTGCGGGAACTGCGCGATGGGCAGGTAGAAGGCCGGCTCGGCCGGGGCCGCGGGGCCGAGGAAGCGCACGTCGCCAACCACCCCCACGATCTCGTGCGCCTCGGCCGGACCGGGCCGGGTCGGCGCCGGCACGATCAGGCGCCGGCCGACGGGGTCGGCGTCCGGGAAGTACCGGCGCGCGAACGCCTCGTTGACGAGCGCCACGCGCGGGTGCGCGGTGTCGTCGGCGTCGGTGAAGCCCCGTCCGCGCTCGAGGGGAATTCGCGCCGCGCGCAGGTAGTCGGCGCTCACGATGCGCTGCCACGCCGCCCCGTCGTCCTTCAGATCACGGCCCGGGATGGCGAACGCGTCGCTCCACGTCGCCGAGAGCGGATGGTCGTACGCCAGCGCGGCCGCCTCCACGCCGGGGATCGCGCGCAGATGCTCGACGAGCGCGCGCTCGACCGTCGCTCGTCGCGCATAGGACGCCTCGCGCGGCAGGCTGACGTCGGTCACCAGCACGTTCCGCGGGTCGAACCCCTGGTCCATCGCGGCGAGACGCGCGAAGCTCCGGCCGAGCAGCCCCGCGCCCACCACGAGCACGCTCGCGAGCGCGACCTCGACGGCGACGAGCGCGCGGCGCGTGCGTTCTCCGCCCCGCGACGCGGTGCCGCTGCGGCCTTGCTGCCGGAGCGCGTCCTGCAGGTCGAGCCGCGAGGCGCGCAGGGCGGGCAGCGTGCCGAACACGAGCGAGGTCGCCGCC
>JAHECP010000344.1 GCA_024641665.1 Acidobacteriota bacterium | reverse complement strand
CGCCGACCGGCGCGCGCCACCCGCCGCTCCCGTCCCCGCGTGCCGCCGTCACTGAACCGCGAGCGGCGCCGGCTGGTCGAAGCGCCCCCGGCACCGGTCGCCGCCCGGACGACGCAGGCCGGCGACGAGACGCGCTACCTCGGCGCGGCCCTGACGGGTCAGGACGAGCTCGTCGAGAAGCTTCTGGAACACACCGAGACCGGCCCGGCCCTGACCGGGGGCGACCTCGACGGGAACTGGGAAGCGGCCTACTCGACGGGTGACGAGGCGCCGGGCGGCAACAATCCGACGCCCGATCAGGCCGGCGTGGACGACAACGCCCGGGCGCTCGGCATCCACTACGAGGACAGCGAGGAGCTGAGGCTCGGCGACAAGGAAGCCGAGCGCGACCGGCACCGCTGGGAGCTCGACCCCGCCTCGGCCGAGGACTACCGCGACCGCGAGGAGTAGGTCCGGCCTCGCTCCTCGACGATCGCCATCACCTGCGCTACGACCCCGTCGATGTCGACGCCGGTCGTGTCGATCCGGACGGCATCGGCGGCGACCTTCAGCGGCGACGCGGCGCGCGTGCGATCGAGCTCGTCGCCGGCGGCGAGCGCGCTCGCCACCTCGGCGACGCCGCCGCCGTTGGCGTGCGCCGGGTCGGCCGCGCGCCGCCGGGCGCGTTCCTCGGGGGCGGCGTCGAGGTAGATCTTCACATCGGCCTCCGGGAAGACGACCGTGCCGATGTCGCGCCCCTCCATCACGACGCCGCCCTGCTCCCCCATCTCGCGCTGACGGCGGACGAGCGCCTCGCGCACGGCGGGCAGCCGGGCGACGCGCGTGGCGGCCCGGTCCATCTCGGGCGTGCGGATGGCCTGGGAGACGTCGTGGCCGTCGATGCGGACGTGGCCGCCCTCGAGATCGAAGGTCGCGCGCGAGGCGAGCGCCGACACGTCCCGCTCGTCATCGAGATCGAGGCCCTCGCGGAGCGCCTTCCAGCCCACGGCGCGGTACATCGCGCCCGTGTCCACGTGGCGGTAGCGGAGGCGGCGGGCCACCTCGCGCGCCACGGTGCCCTTCCCCGCGCCCGACGGGCCGTCGATGGCGATGATCAAGCGTCTCGGCGTCATGACAACCGCGTATTATCTCCTCAATGCGCCGCTTCCGGAAACGGCACGTCCTCGCGCTCGCCCTCGCCGTCGCCGCGGCGGTGACCGTGGTCGTCGCGCCGCCGTATGTGCGCGCGGCCGCGCTCGTCGTGCGCGCCGCCGGCATCGGCGGCTGGCCCGGACGGCTCGCCGCGTTCGCCGACGGACGGGCGTTCGACGTCTCGGCCCTCGCGATCCCCACGCGCGACGGTACGCTCCCCGCGCGGGAGTACCGGCCGCGCGGCGGCGGCCGGCGCCTCGTGCTGGTCGTGCCGGGCGTCAACCCGGCTGGCCTCGCCGACCCGCGGCTCGACGCGTTCGCGCGCGAGCTGGCGGGCGCGGGCATCACGGCGGTCACGGCGGCGCTGCCGGACCTCACGCGCTTCGTCATCTCGCCGGACGACACCGACCGCCTCGAGGACGCGGCGCGCTGGATGGCCGATCGTGCCGGAACGGGGCCGCGGCCCGGGCTGGTCGGCGTGAGCTTCGCCGGCGGACTCGCCGTCGTGGCGGCGGGCCGCCCGAGCCTGCGAGGGCGCCTGGCCTTCGTCGTGTCGTTCGGCGGGTACGGCGATCTGCCGCGCGTGCTGCGCTTCCTCTGCACCGGCGAGCTGCCGGACGGGCGGCGGGAGCGCCCGCACGATTACGGGACGGCGGTCGTGCTGCTCGGCGTGCTCGATCGGCTGGTGCCGCCCGACCAGGTGGCACCGCTGCGCCGGGCAATCCTCACGTTCATGGAGGCCTCGGAGCTCGACATGGTCGACAAGCCGGCGGCGCAGGCCAGGTTCGAAGAGGCCGAGCGGCTCGAGGCCGGCCTGCCCGAGCCGGCCGCGACGTGGATGCGCGAGGTCAACGCACGCGACGTCGAGACCGCCGGTCCGAAGCTGCTCCCCTACGCGCTCGCGCTCGGCCGCGACCCGGCGCTATCGCCCGACAAGTCGCCGCCGCCCGACGCCGACGTCTACCTGCTCCACGGCGCCGACGACACGGTCATCCCGCCGATCGAGTCGGAGCTGCTCGCCGCGTATCTGCGCCCGTACGCACGGGTGCGCCTGCTCATCACGCCGCTCATCACGCACGTGGATGTGGAGCCCCGCCTCGACTGGCGGGAGGCGTGGGAGGTGATCCGGTTCTGGGAGCCGCTGGTGAAATGACATGATGTCCGAATGCCGAATGCTGAATGCCGAATGTCGAACTGAAAACCATCGGATCACGCTGTGGCGCAGATCACGGCGCCGGTCCTCAGCGTGATCTGGTCATTCGCCATTCGCCGTTCAACATTCGGCATTCGGCATTCGGCATTCGGCATTCGGCATTCGGCATTCGACATTCGACATTCGACATTCGACATTCGACATTCGACATTGTCACTGTCTCCCCGTCCGCTGCAGGTTGTACTCCTCGGCGAACGCGCGCCCCCACGCGCGCCGCCGCATGAGCTCGGCGCCGCGGGGGACGTCGGCGCGGTTGGCAGCCTCGAAGAGTCCGAGCACGGCGCGCGGGGGCACGTCCTTCCAGGCCGTCCGCCGCGTGCCGTCGCGACCGCGGAACACGACCTGGCCCTGCTCGCCCCACGCCTCGCCCACCTCGGCACCGGCGTCCGGCGGGCCGGCGCGCACGGCAATCGGGTGATCGCCAGTCGCGGCCGCCACGCGGCCCTGCAGCCACGTCATCATCTGGTCGAGCAGGCGGTAGTGCCGCAACATCACCTGGGCGCCCTGCACGGATCGCAGGTCCTCCTGCCCGGCCACCCAGTCGGCGAAGGCGCCGAAGGCGTAGGTCGCGCGCGCGTCGAGCCGCCGTCGCTCGAGCTCGTCGGCGTCGGCCGGCAGCTTCAGCCGGCGCGGCGCGGGCGGCACCGCCGCGGGCG
>JAHECP010000174.1 GCA_024641665.1 Acidobacteriota bacterium | reverse complement strand
GCGCCGGGCGTGCCCGCCGGCGCGCCTCGACGAGGCGGCGGCCGCGGCGGCGCCCGGCGTGCCGCGCGAGGCGATCGAGGAGCTGGGCGAGGCGGTGGCGGGCGCGCTGGCGCGCTGGCCGACGGTGTGCGTCGCGGGCTCGATCTTCCTGGTGGGCGACGTGCGCCGCTGGCTCCTCGATCGGGGGGCCGTCCCGGAGGCCTGAACGCCGCGCGGGCGGTTGGAGGGGGATCGGGGCTCGTGGTATTCTTCGGGCGATTCTCGTGGATTCCCGCGCGCTCGACGTGGCGCCGGGCCCGGCGTGCGCCTGCCGCGCGGCCGATCCCATCGGTTACCGGATGAACGGCCTACGCCACCTCCTGCTGTGCAGCCTGCTCGGCGGCATCCTGATCCCGGCCTCGTCCGCCGCCGCGCAGGAGTCGCTCGCCGGGTGCGTGGACTGGAATCGCCTGAGCCGGTCGGCGCATCAAATCAGCGAAAACCACATCAGGTTCACGGGTGACGTCGAGATCGTCTGCGACCAGGAGAAGTTCTACGCGGACGAGATGGACGTCTACACCGATACGAACATGCTCGAGGCCAGGGGCAACGTCACGTTCCTGTCGGCCGACGGCCAGATCCACGCGGACCGGATGACGTTCAACACGAAGACGCGGACGGGCGTCTTCTACCACGCCTTCGGTACGGCCACGCTGCCCACGCGGCAGGAGCGGAGCCTCTTCGGCACGCAGGAGCCCCTCGCCCTCTTCTGGGGCGACGAGCTGCACAAGCTCGGTCCGGACAAGTACCGCATCAAGAAGGGCGGTTTCACGACCTGCGTCCAGCCCACGCCGCGCTGGGAGATCGTCTCGGACAGCGCGACGATCACGATTGACCATTACGCGCTGGCGCACAACCCGGTGCTCAAGGTGAAGGGCGTCCCGCTCTTCTGGGCGCCGATCATCTACTATCCGATCAACAAGGAGGACCGGGCGACCGGGTTCCTCATCCCGACCTACGGCACCTCGACCCTGCGCGGTCAGTCGATCAGCAACGCCTTCTTCTGGGCGATCGGCCGCAGCCAGGACGCCACGTTCTTCCACGACTGGTTCACGCAGAGCGGCCAGGGCATGGGCACGGAGTACCGCTACGTGACGGCGCCGGGCTCGCAGGGCGACACCCGGTTCTACTTCCTGGACGAGCGGGCGGTCCAGTCGACGACGGGCCAGACGAGCCCCCCGCGACAGAGCTACGAGGTCCAGTCGAACGCGACGCAGGCGGTGCCGGGCCACCTGCACGCCCGCGCGAACGTGAACTACTTCTCGGATGTCTCGACGCAGCAGTACTACTACGGCATCTACAGCTCCTCGTTGCGCACACGCACGATCGGCGGCAACGTCACCGGCTCGTGGGGACCGTTTGTGCTGAACACGACGCTCAACCGGAGCGAGACGTTCTACAACACGACGAGCTCGACGCTGACCGGGACGATGCCGCGGATCAACTTCTCGCGGTCCGAGCGGCCGATCGGGCGCAGCCCCGTCTACGTCTCGCTGAGCACGGAGTACGTGACGCTGCTGCGGAAGAGCTTCTCGGGCGACACGCTGAGCGACAACGGTCTGAGCCGCGTGGACCTGCTGCCGGCGGTGCGGGTGCCGTTCACGCGGTGGCCGTTCCTCACGCTGAACACGTCGCTCTCGTGGCGGGACACCTACTGGACCCAGAGCCTCGACGCGAGCGGCCAGCAGGTGGCCCAGGGCGTGAGCCGCCGGTTCTTCGACTTCACGACCCAGGTCACGGGTCCCACGTTCAACCGGATCTGGGACCGGCCCGACGGCCAGTACGCGCGCAAGATCAAGCACGTCATCGAGCCGTCGCTCACCTTCGAGCGCACGTCGCCCTTCGACGTCTTCGATCGGATCGTGCGGCTTGAGGGGATCGACTCGATCGTAGGCAACGTGACCTCCCTCGCCTACGCGGTGACCAGCCGCCTGTACGTCAAGCCGAGCGAGGGGGGCCAGGCGGCCCCGGCGCGCGACATCCTGGACGTCGCGGTCTCCCAGAGCTACTACACCGACGCCAACGCCGCGAAGTACGACCCGAACTACGCCACGAGCTTCACCGGCGGGGCGCCGAGCAACTTCACGCCCGTGCGCCTCAACGTCCGTGCCAGCCCGACGCCGGGAACGTCCGGCCAGTTCAGCACCGAGTACGACACCCAGTTCCACGCGTTCCGCTCGTTCAGCGCGAACGGATCGATCGCCGTCTCCGACTGGCTGCAGGCCACGGGCGGGTGGAGCCGGCGGCCGTACGTCGAGGGCTACAACAGCCCCGCCGCGCAGTCCGACTCGATCAGCGCGTCAACCACGCTGCACTTCAAGCAGGGGCGCGTCGGCGGCACCTACGCGTTCAACTACGACCTGTTCCGCAACTACTTTCTGCAGCAGCGCATCCTCGGCTACTACAACGCCCAGTGCTGCGGGATCGCCGTGGAGTTCCAGACCGTCAACCTCCTGACGCCGGACCCCCGCACCGGGCTGACCCAGGACCGCCGGTTCAATATCTCGTTCACGCTCGCCGGCGTCGGCACGTTCTCCAATCTGCTCGGCGCCTTCGGAGGCACTCAGAGGCGATGACGAAGGGGCTCATCCTGAGCGGCGGCAAGGGCACGCGGCTGCGGCCGCTGACCTACACCAGCGCCAAGCAGCTCGTGCCAGTGGCGAACAAGCCGGTTCTCTTCTACGGCATCGAGGCGCTGGCCGAGGCCGGCATCACGGAGATCGGCATCGTCGTCGGCGACACCGCTGCCGAGATCCGACAAGCCGTGGGCGACGGCTCGCGCTGGGGCGTGCGCGTCACTTACATTGAGCAGGACGCGCCGCGCGGTCTCGCGCACGCCGTGCTCATCAGCGAGGCGTTCCTCGGCCGCGCGCCGTTCGTGATGTACCTGGGCGACAACCTGCTGAACAAGGGCATCGCGCCGTTCGTGCGCGAGTTCGAGCGCGAGCGGCCCGCCGCGCAGATCCTGCTCGCGCGCGTGCCCGACCCGCAGATGTTCGGCGTCGCCGAGCTCGAGGACGGCCGCGTCGTCCGCCTGGTCGAAAAGCCGACGGCCCCGAAGAGCGACCTCGCCCTGGTAGGCGTCTACCTCTTCGGGCCCGACATCTTCGACGCGGTCAAGCGCATCAAGCCGAGCTTCCGCGACGAGCTCGAGATCACCGACGCCATCCAGGACCTGATCGACCGCGGCCTCGAGGTGCGGCCGCACATCGTGGACGGCTGGTGGAAGGACACCGGCAAGCTCGAGGACATGCTCGAGGCCAACCGCCTGATCCTCGACACGCTCGTCCGGCGCATCGACGGCCAGGTGGACGACGCCTCGCGGATCGAGGGCAAGGTGGTCGTCGAGGCCGGCGCGGTCGTCGAGCACTCGGTCATTCGCGGCCCGGTGATCATCGGCGCGGGCGCCCGGATCGTGCACGCCTACGTCGGCCCGTTCACCGCCATCATGAACGACGTCGAGATCCGCGGCTCAGAGGTCGAACACAGCATCATCCTCGAGGGCAGCAGCGTCTGCGACCTCGAGAACCGCGTCGTGGACAGCCTGATCGGCAAGAACGTCCGGATCTCCCGCGTCAACCTGAAGCCGTCGGCGTACCGGTTCATGCTCGGCGACAACTCGGAGGTCGGCATCCGTTGGTAGGCGCCGGCGGGCCCTCGGCCTTCCGCGGCGCGTTCTCCCAAGGACTCCACACGCGATGATCGAGGTCCTCGTCACCGGCGGCGCCGGGTTCATCGGCAGCAACTACGTGCGCCACGCGATCGCGACGCACCCGGACTGGCGCGTCACCACCCTCGATAAGCTCACCTACGCCGGGCGGCTGGAGAACCTGCGCGAGGTCGAGGCGCATCCCCGCCATCGTTTCGTCCGCGGCGATATCGCCGACCCGGCCGTCGCGGCGCCGCTCGTCGGCGCGTCCGAGATCGTCGTGCACTTCGCCGCCGAGACCCACGTGGACCGCTCGATCATGAGCGCGGGCGACTTCATCACGACCGACGTCTTCGGCACGTTCGTGCTGCTCGAGGCGGCACGTCAGGCGCCGCGCCTGCGCCGGTTCGTGCAGATCTCGACCGACGAGGTCTACGGCAGCGTCGCCGCCGGCGCCAGCCGCGAGACCGACGAGCTGCGCCCGCGCAACCCTTACGCCGCCAGCAAGGCCGGCGCGGAGCGGCTCGCCTACAGCTTCTGGGCCACCTACGGCGTGCCGGTCGTCGTGACCCGCGCGTCCAACAACTACGGCCCGAACCAGTTCCCCGAAAAGGTCATCCCGCTCTTCATCACCAACGCCCTGGACAACATCCCCGTCCCGCTCTACGGCGACGGCCTGAACGTGCGCGACTGGCTGCACGTCGCCGACCACTGCCGTGCGCTCGACCTGGTCATCGAGCGCGGCGAGCCCGGCGAGGTCTACAACATCGGCGGGGGCAACGAGGTGACCAACCTGGACCTGACCCACCAGATCCTCGGCCTGCTCGACCAGCCGGTCTCGCTCGTCAGGCCCGTCCCCGATCGGCTCGGCCACGATCGGCGCTACGCGCTCGACACCACGAAACTCCGGGCGCTGGGCTGGCGACCGGAGGTCGCGTTCGACGACGGACTGCGCGCCACGGTGGCCTGGTACCGCGCCAACGAGTGGTGGTGGCGGCCGATCAAGGAGCAGGACCCCGCCTTCCGCGCCTACTACGCGAAGCAGTACGGCGACCGCCGGGAGTAACCCCCCGCCGTGACAGGTTCCACCCTGGTGACCGGCGGCAGCGGGTTCGCGGGCAGCCACCTGCTGGACGTGCTCGCGCGGGCGGGCACGCCGCTCGCCGCCTGGCACCGGCCCGGCGAGGCCCCGTACGCGGGGGCAGGCGGGGTCGCCTGGACGGCCGTCGACCTGCGGGACGCCGCCGCGGTCGAGGCCGCGCTCGCCGCCGCGCGACCTAGGCGCATCTTCCACTGCGCGGGACTCCCACACGTCGGCGAGTCGTGGCAGCGGAACGCGGCGACGCTCGAGGTGAACGCGCTCGGCACCCACCACCTACTGGCTGCCGCCCGCCGCCTGGGCCTCGACGCCCGCATCGTCGTGCCGAGCTCCGCGCTGGTCTACCGCCCGTCGGCGTCGCCGCTCGACGAGGACGCGCCGATCGGGCCATCCTCGCCCTACGCGCTGAGCAAGCTGGCGCAGGAACTCGTCGCCCTCGCGGGCTGGGCCGACGGCCAGGCCGTGATCGTCCCGCGGCCGTTCAACCATATCGGGCCGCGGCAGGCCCCCAGCTTCGCCACGTCCAGCTTCGCGCGCCAGATTGCCCGCGCCGAGGCCGGTCTGGCGCCTCCCGTGCTCGCCGTCGGCAACCTGGAGGCCCGCCGTGACGTCACCGACGTCCGCGACGTCGCGCGCGCGTACGTGCGCCTGGCCGACGCGGCCGAGCCCGGCCGCATCTACAACATCTGCACCGGGGAGGCGCCCTCGATGCGGGTGATCCTCGACCGGCTGCTCGCGCTCGCGCGCGTGCGGATGGACGTGCGGCTGGACGAGTCGCGGCTGCGCCCGTCCGACACCCCCATGCTGCTCGGCGACGCCTCGCGCATCCGCCGCGAGCTCGGCTGGGTGCCGGAGCGCCGGCTGGACGAGTCGCTGCGGGACCTGCTCGAGCACTGGCGCGCCGCCGTGGCCGGCGGCGGTGCCGGGACCGACGCCGTATGAGCGCCACGGGATCCGAGGTCCGCCGGCAGACGCTGCACATGGCCATGGGCGGCTTCGCGCTCCTGCTGCGCGTGCTGACCGTCTGGCAGGCCGCGGCGTGCGCCGTCGCGGCGCTCGCCTTCAACCTCTACGTGCTGCCCCACGTCGGCGGACGCGCGCTGTATCGCGCGAGCGACCGCGCGCGCGGCTACCCGGTCGGCATCGTCCTGTACCCGCTCGCGGTGCTCGCGCTCATCCTCGTGTTTCCGCGGCGCCCGGACATCACCGCCGCCGCGTGGGCGATCCTGGCCTTCGGCGACGGCGCGGCGACGCTCGCCGGCCGCGCGTTCGGCGGACCGACGTTGCCCTGGAATCGCGAGAAGACGCTGAGGGGCACGGCGGCGTTCGTCGTCGCGGGTGGCGCGGCCGGCGTCGGGCTGGCCTGGTGGACGGCGCCGGCGCTCGCCGCCAGCCCGGGCATCCTCTACCTGACCGCCGCGCCGATCGCGGCGGCCGGCGCCGCCGCGCTCGTCGAGACGATCCCGGTGCGGCTGGACGACAACCTGAGCGTGCCGGCCGCCGCCGCGGGCACGCTCTGGACGCTCAGCCTGCTGTCGGTCCCCGCGCTCCAGGCGCAGCTGCCCGCGCTCGTGCGGCACGCCGGGCCCGCCATTGCCGTCAACGCGCTGGTGGCGGCCGCGGGCTGGCGCGCGCGCACCGTGACGTGGCCCGGCGCGGTCACCGGCTGGGCCATCGGCACGATCGTGTTCACCGCGGCGGGCTGGCAGGGCTGGACCCTGCTGCTCGCGGCGTTCCTCGTGGCGACCGTGACGACGCGCCTGGGCCTGCGACGCAAGGTGCTGCTCGGCATCGCCGAGGAGCGGGGAGGCCGGCGCGGACCGGGCAACGCCCTCGCCAACACGGGCTTCGCGGCGGTCGCCGCGGTCGTGGCGGCCGCCTCGCCCCACCGCGACACGGCGCTGCTGGCGCTCGCCGCGGCGCTCGTCGGCGGCGCGAGCGACACCGTCGCCAGCGAGATCGGGAAGGCCTGGGGGAGACACACGTTCCTCGTCACCAGCCTTGCGCGCGTCCAGCCCGGCACCTCGGGCGCGATTTCGTGGGAAGGGACCGCGGCCGGCGTGGCCGCGGCCGCGCTGCTCGCGGCGCTCGCGTTCGCGCTCGGCCTCGTGCCGGCCGCAGGGGTCGTCGTCGTCGTGGTCGCGGCGACCGTCGCGGCGTTCGTGGAAAGCGCGCTCGGGGCCACGCTGGAGGCGCCGGGCATCCTCAACAACGATCTGCTAAACTTCGTGAACACCGCCTGCGCCGCCGTCGTGGCGGTCGTGCTGTCCGGCGCCGGTCGCTAGCGTCGCGATGTCCAAGCTGCGCGTCTACTACGAGTTCGCGCGCCCCTTCACGCTGGTGGCGCCGGCGCTCGGCATGGCGTCCGGCGCCGCGAGCGCGGCCGGGGCCTTCCCGCCGGAGACGTGGCGCCCCGAGCTCATCATCTACCCGGCCATCGGCACGCTGATGGCCGCGGTGTTCAACGCCGGCAGCAACGCGCTCAACCAGATCTTCGACCTCGAGATCGACCGCGTGAACAAGCCGAAGCGGCCGCTGCCGAGCGGCCGGCTCGGGCTCCGCGGCGCCTGGGGGTTCACCGCCATCGCCTACCTCCTTGCGCTGCTGCTCGCCTGGCTCGTCGCGCCCGCGGGCCGCCACGAGTGCTTCTGGATCGTGCTCGCCGCCGTCTTCGCCACGGTGGCGTATTCGGTGCCGCCGCTGCGCACCAAGCGCCTCGGGATCTGGGCGAACTTCACGATCGCCGTCCCGCGCGGCCTGCTGCTGAAGGTGGCCGGGTGGTCGGCCGTCAAGACGGTGATGGGGCTCGAGCCGTGGTACATCGGCGCCGTGTTCGGCCTGTTCCTGCTCGGCGCGTCGACGACAAAGGACTTCGCCGACATGGAGGGAGATGCGCGCGGCGGCTGCCGGACGCTGCCGCTCATGTACGGCGTCAGCCGGGCGGCGTGGATGATCTCGCCATCGTTCGTCGTGCCGTTCCTGATGATCAGCGTGGGCGCGTGGACCCACATCCTGACCGGCCATTTCTGGTTGCTTCAGATCCTGGGCGCGGGCATGACCGCCTACGGCGTCTACGTCTGCTACCTCATGCTGCGCCGCCCGGAGGAGCTGGCGGTCGAGGAGAACCATGTGTCCTGGGCACACATGTACCGCATGATGTTCGTCGCCCAGATCGGCTTCGCGGTCGCTTACCTGCTGTAGATCCCCGAAGAAGTCACGGCACGGCAGACAACCATGAAGCTCACGAGGCCCACGAGGATCGTCACGCGGCGACCGTGTCCACGTACGGCAACCACGATGCCACGATGGGTGGCCACGGGTGGCCTGATGGACACGAAGGTCAGTCGACGATCACATCCGGCTGGCGACCCGGGCCGCCGGAGGCGGCCGGCGGCGTGCGCGATCGCGGGAACGAAACCCGCCAGAAGGTGTGGTCGGTTCCCAGGCGCGCTTCGTTCCCGCGGTCGTGCCCGCCGCCCGGCGCGGCCCGACCTGCGGTCGGGCCACCCGGTCGCCAGCCTCGGCGTGACGACCTTCGTGCCATCTACAGGGATCCAGTCTTCATGCTTTCGTGGTGCCGTCGTTAGCGGCCGTGGGCCTTGACAGATGGCGAATAAAAGACGAAAATCTGGTTATCCATGCGGCAACCGATGCTCCTGCGAGAGCTCGATGGGCCCGCGCCGGCGCAGCCCACGACGCGGGACGTGGCGCTGGCCGTCCGCGCGCGCGGCCTGGCGGGCCTGCCCGGTGCCGTCGAGCGCGCCGACCACGCCCGGTACCAGGAGGTGGTCTGTCGCTCCGCGCTCAACCGCGTGGAGGGCATGCCGTTCGACTGGACGCTCAACCCGTACCGCGGCTGCACCCACGCCTGCCACTACTGCTACGCCCGGCGCTACCAGACGCAGTTCGAGCTGGGCCCGTGCCGGCCGGGGTGCTCATGGCACCCGTCGTCCCGGGCTTCACGACGCAGCCGGCCCGGCTGCGCCGCACGTTGCAGGCGATCGCCGACCACGGCGTGCGCCTCGCCGGCGCGAACCTGTTGCGCCTCCAGGGCGGCGCGCGCGCGCACTTCTTCGAGTTCCTCGCGCACGACTTTCCGCAGCTGGTCCCGCGGTACGAGCAGCTCTACGCGCGGACGAACGCGCCCCGGCCGTACGCGGACCGGGTGCGGGTCGAGCTGAACCGGCTGGCCGGCGAGGTGGGGGTGTCGCGGGGCGTGACGGGCCGATGCGCGCCGGAGGTTCCGCCCGGCGACGCGGCGGAGCCTCAGGCCAGCTTCGACTGGAAGGCGCCGGATCGTCCGGCGGTCAGCGCTCGCCGAGCAGCGCCGCAATCCGCTGCTCGGTCGGCGGGTGCGTGCTGAAGAGCGCCAGCATGCCGCGGCCCGCGAACGGCTTCATGATGAACATGTGCGCCGTCGCGGGGTTCGCGGCGAGCGGCACCCGCTGCGAGGCCGCTTCGATCTTGCGCAGCGCGCTGGCCAGGCCATAGGGCGTGCCGGCGATGGCCGCGCCACCCCGGTCGGCGTCGAACTCGCGCGAGCGGGAGATCGCCGCCTGGATCAGCGCCGCCGCGAGCGGCGCAACGATGATCGTCGCGAGCAGGGCGATCGGGTTCGAGCCCTCGCGGTCGTTCCGCCCGCCGAACCCGCCGAAGATGGCCGCGAACTGCGCCCACCGCGCCAGCATCATGATCGTGGCGGCAATCGTCGCGGCGATCGAGCTCGTCAGGATGTCGCGGTGCCGCACGTGGGCCAGCTCGTGCCCGAGCACGCCCTCGAGCTCGGCGTCGTCGAGCAGGCGCAGGATGCCCTCGGTCGCGGCCACCGCGGCGTGGCGCGGGTTGCGGCCCGTCGCGAACGCGTTGGGCGACGCCTGCGGGATGATGTAGACCCTCGGCATCGGCAGGCCCGCGTTGCGCGCGAGACGCTCGACGATCTGGTGGAGCCGATGGTCCGGTCCGACCTCCTGCGCCCGGTACATGCGCAGCACGACCTTGTCGGAGAACCAGTACGACCCGAAGTTCATCACGACCGCGAACGCGAACGCGATCAGCAGCCCGTTCGCCCCGCCGAACAGCTCGCCGATGGCGAGCAGCAACGCGCTCAGCACTCCGAGGAGCGCGGCGGTCTTCACCGTGTTTCCCATGATTCGATTCTACTCTCTCATCGGGCGACCCGGGGTCGTCCCTCGCTCGCCGGCTCCGTCGAAGATCCTGGTGATCAGCCCCGCGACGAGCGCCGCCCGCCACGGGAGCCAGTCGAGGTCCACATGCTCGTGGAGGGCATGCGCGCCATCCCCCACGGCGCCAAGGCCGTCGAGCGTCGGCACGCCCAGCGCGGCGGTGAAGTTCCCGTCCGATCCGCCGCCGGTGCCGCCCTCCGGGAGGTCACGGCCGAGCTCCCGCGCCACGCCCCGCGCCCATTCATAGAGACGCGCCACGCCGGCGTTCCGTTCGAGCGGCGGCCGGTTGAACCCGCCCGACACGGCGACCGCGGTGCCCGCCAGCCGGGGCGTCAGGGCCCTGAACGCCGCTTCGAGGCGCGACGCGTCCTCGAGCGTCGGCGCCCGGACGTCCACGCGCGCCGTGGCCCGCTCGGGAATGACGTTGGTGCGCGTCCCTCCGGCGACGATGCCCGCGTTCACCGAGATGCCGCGGTCGAGATCCTGCAGACGCTCGACGGCGACGATCTGGTGCGCCAGCTCGTGGATCGCGTTCGCCCCCTTGCCCGGATCGATGCCGGCGTGGGCCGACACCCCCGTCGCGACGATGTCGAAGTCCCCGCAGCCCTTGCGGCGCGTCTTCACGGCCCCGCCGGGCAGGGACGGCTCGAGCACCAGCACCGCCTCACTCCGCCGCGCCTGCTCCTCGATGAGCGCCCGCGACGTCCGGCTCCCGACCTCCTCGTCGGTCGTGCAGAGCAGCACGGCGCGGTGCCCGGCCAGCCGGCCGGTCTCGACCAGGGCGCGCAGGGCGAGCGTGGCGATCGACAGGCCCGCCTTCATGTCGAAGACGCCGGGCCCGTAGAGGAGGTTCCCGTCGCGCCGGAGCGGCATGCGCTCGAGCTGGCCGACCGGCCAGACCGTGTCGAAATGGCCCAGGAGCAGCACCTGGCGATCGCCGTCGCCCAGCTCCGCCAGGAGGTGGTCACCCATCGTGGGAGACGGCACCGTGGTCACGCGCAGACCGGCGGCGCGCAGCCGATCCGTCAGCACCCGGCCGCAGCGGTCGACCGCGGCCTTGTCGGTGCTGGGGGACTCGACGCGCGCCAAGAGCTCGATCGTTTCGAGGAGCCAGTCGCGCTGGGACTCGCAGAACGCCAGCAGCTGCTGCATGAGATGGTCGAAGCCTCCGGACTTCCTTATAATACCGGTATGGTCACACGGCGGGTTCCGCGGATCGCGTGCGGCGCGCTGCTCGCGACGCTCCTCGGCGGCGCGGTGGCGGGCGCGCAGCCGCCGCCCGTGCCGCAGCCGTTCCCGAAGCCGAACCCGCCCGCGCCG
>JAHECP010000034.1 GCA_024641665.1 Acidobacteriota bacterium | reverse complement strand
CGCGTTCCTTTCACACCGCGGGAGCTACGGCTGGGCAAGCCAACAGCCACGCCGAAGCCGCGCGGCGCTCCGTCGATTCAGGCTTCTCTCAGCGAATAGCTGGTGCTTCGGCCCCCGCCAGGGTCCTGTTGCAGGATGCCGTGCTCGATCAGCGCACGGATATCGCGAAGCGCCGTGTCGTGAGAGCACCTGGCGAGCTTCGCCCACTTCTGCGCCGTCAGCCTGCCCGTGAATCCATCGAGGAGTCTATTCAGCATCTCGCGCTGGCGATCGCTCATGGTCACGCGTGCGTGCCTCTCCCAGAAACGCGCCTTGCGCATGACCGCTGAGAGTGTCGTCTCGGTGCCATCGAAGGCGCGACCGAGACAGCCGAGGAACCACTCCATCCACGGCGTGATGTCGAGCGTCCCTCGTTGCGTGCGCTCGAGGATGTCGTAGTACTCGTCTCTCTCGGCACGAATCTGCGCTGACATGCTGTAGAAGCGCTGTGCGCTCGTCTCCGAGCGCGCGAGAAGACAGTCCGCAATCGCGCGCGCGATGCGCCCGTTGCCGTCGTCGAACGGGTGGATGGTCACAAACCACAGGTGAGCCAGCGCCGCTCTCAAGACGGGATCGGTCTTTTCATCGGCGCCGTTGGCCCACGCGAAGAAGGCAGACATCTCCTTCGGCACCAGCGCCGCTGCCGGCGCCTCGTAGTGCACCTTCTCTTTCCCGACCGGGCCGGAGACCACCTGCATCGGCCCGGCTGCATCGTCGCGCCAGGCGCCGACGATGATCTTGCGCATCCCGCTACGCCCCGTCGGAAACAACGCCGCATGCCAGCCGAAGAGACGTTCGTCTGTGAGTGGCTGGCCGAAGTTCTGCGTCGCGTCGAGCATCATCTCGACCACGCCCTCGACGTCACGCTCGGCCGCCACCATCCCGGCCGTCTCGAGGCCCAGACGCCTGGCCACGGAGGAACGCACGTGGTCGGGATTGAGGTTCTCGCCCTCGATCTCGCTGGACTTGAGGACATCAAGGGTCAGCGTCTCCAGCTGGGCCTCGTTGCGCAGGGCAAAGCCCAGCCCCTCCATCCGGCCCAGCAGGCGGCCCTGCCGGTGGCGGGTTCCGGCCAACGGCGCCGCCAGAGCCTCCTGGTCCCAGTGAAATCTGGGCCATCCGGGCTGTTGGTGGATGTATGTGCCAGGCATTCTACGCATCATATGCGTAGATTATGGCCTCTATTCGGCGCACGGTCAAGGATAAAATACGCATCCCTGGGGCGAGGCCCAGGGCCGGGGGTAGCCGGAAGGGCCCTTCGCCGCCCACCGCACCCTGACGATCAGTCCCATGTTGGCGGCCGCCACGCCGTAGGCGATCCAGTACAGCAGCGAAAGGTGGGCGTGCGCGTCGTACCCCGCCGCGTCGGCCAGACGAAGGACCAGGTGCGGGAAGAACTTGGAGTGCGGGTTGGCGGTGACCCAGCCGGAGTCACGAAACGCGTCGAGGAGGGCGCCGTAGAAGCGCAGCGTCTGTGCGCTCCCCAGGAGCACTCCAGGCACGACGACGACCGGGAGTCCCGTGCGAAAGACCGCCTCCCCCATCGGATAGTAGTACATCGTGAAATCGCAGAACGGTTGCGTGCACACGTTGATGGCGCCGGCAAAGCGCACAGGGCTTTACCACGTGACCGCGTAGTAGGCGATGAGAAGGAGGGCTATCCCCGTGGCGCCGGCGGCGAACCGCGCGATGCGCCCGCGGGACGAGGCGCGGGCACCATCGGGCGCTGAGGTTCGGGCCCGTCGGTCACCAGCGCCGCCATCGCCATGACCCTGTTCGTCGGACACACGGGCCGTCCCATCGTTCGCGAAGGATACCGCGACGGCGAAGACTCGGCGTCAGTACTCGGTCGACGCCCGCAGCGACAGCGCCCGCGACGACGAGCCCACGAAGTACGTGTACTGGCCTGGCACCAGTTCCCAGCCGTCCTTCTGCACGTCGAAGACGGACAGGAACAGCGGGTCGACGGCCACCGACACGGTCCTGGACTGCCCCGGCTCCAGCGGGATGCGCTCCCAGGCCACCAGCCGGCGAGGAGGCTCGCCGGCGCTCGCCGGCAGCGCGACGTACACCTGCGCAATCTCCGCGCCCGCGCGACCGCCCGTGTTCCTGACGGTGAACGTGACGGTCTTGCCCGTCACGCCGAGACCGGAGTAGGCGAATGTCGTGTACGACAGCCCGTGCCCGAACGGGAAGAGCGGCGTCTTGTTCTCGGCGTCGAACCATTTGTAGCCGACCTTCAGCCCCTCCGGGTAGGTGATGTCGAACGGAGGCAGCTGCGCGCGGCGCCGGGCGCCGGCCGGCGCCCCCGGAGGCGGGGGCACCGGCTGCGGCGTGAGATCCGATCCGGGGAGCTTCGGCTGCGGCAGGTCCGCGTCGCTCCTCGCGAAGGTCATCGGCAGCTTCCCGGAGGGGTTCACGTCGCCGAACAGGATAGCCGCAATGGCTTCGCCGCCACGTATGCCCGGGTACCACGCCTCGAGCGCCGCGCCCACCCGATCGATCCACGGCATGGCCACGGGGCCGCCGGTCTCCAGCACGACCACGGTTCGGGGGTTGGCCGCGGCGACCGCCGCCACGAGCGCGTCCTGGCCGTCGGGCAGCGCCAGGCTCGGAACGTCGCGGCCTTCGCTCGTGGGCTGATTGACGAACACGATCGCCACGTCACACGTCCGGGCAAGCGCCGCAGCCGAGACCGGGTCCGTCCCCGCATCGAACTCGACCCTCGCTTGCGGCGCCTTCGCCCGGATGGCCTCGAGCGGCGCCGACGGGTGCCAGATTGCACCCATCTCGCCGGGAGCCGGCGGGACGGCGTTGCCGCCCGGCGGGTCCACCTTGGCCGAGCCGCCGCCGGACAGGACGCCGAGGTCGGCGTGCGATCCAATCACGGCGATCGATTTCAGCGTGGCGGCCGACAGGGGGAGCAGACCGTCGGCGTTCTTCAACAGGACGCTGCCCTGCCCGGCGACCCGCTGGGCGAGATCGAAACCCGCGAACACGTCGGGCACGCGCGTCACCGGCGGGTCGTCGATGATGCCGGACGCGAATTCGGCTCGAAGGATGCGGCGCACCATGTCGTCGAGGCGCGCGAGCGGCACCTCCCCGCTCTCGACGGCCTTCTTCAAAGCTGCGCCGAAGTGCGCATCGCCCGGCATTTCCTGGTCGAGCCCCGCAAGGGCCGCCTCGACCGTGCTGTGCGTGGCACCCCAGTCGGAGATGACCCAGCCCTCGAACCCCCACGTCCTCTTCAGGAGGTCCGTCAGCAGGTACGGGTTCTCGCACGCCCAGATGCCGTCGATCCGGTTGTACGAGCACATGACCATGTCCGGACGGCCTTCCTTGACTCCGATCTCGAACGCGAGCAGATCGGTCTCGCGCATCACGCGCTCGTTGAGGACGACGCTGGCGACCTGGCGCCCCGTCTCCTGATCGTTCAGAGCGAAGTGCTTGATGTTGCCGATCACATGCTGGTCCTCGGTGCCCTTGATGACCTGGGCCACCATCCTGCCGGCCAGAATCGGATCCTCGCCCACATATTCGAAGTTGCGGCCGTTTCGGGGCTCGCGCATGAGGTTGACGCCGGCGCCGAGCGACGCGTTGTACCCCTGATCGCGCAGCTCGCGGCCGACGAGCGCGCCGAATTCGTGGCCCAGTGGCAGATTCCAGGTGGCCGCCAGCGCCACGGTGGACGGCAGCGGCGTGGAATAGCGGCCCCGCGCGGCCCCGCGCGCGACTCCGACGGCCGCGTCGGCCAGCTGCAGGTCCGGAAGGCCCAGGCGCGCGATCCCGGGCGCGAAACCGGCCCCGCCGTTGGACCGCGCCAGGACTGCGGCGGTCGTGGGGTCCGGTGCCGTCCCGCGCGGCATGCTCAGCCCGTGGACCAGGCTGATCTTCTCGTCGAGCGTCATCTCGGCGAGGACAAGCTCCGCCCGCTGATCGGGTGAGAGCGCCTTGTTCATCCATGGATGCTGAGGCGTGTCGGGCCGCTCTCCTTGCTGAGCGTGGACTGGCGCAAGAACAACCGCGAGCAACAGAATGATGGCGACCAGAGCGTGCTGCATACACGACCCTCCCGACCGTTCAGGACTCGAACGCGGCGGCCGGCATTCCCACGGTCCACCACGTGACCTGGTCTCAGCCGACGAGCTGATCCCACAGGAACTCCAGCGTGCGGCGGATGATCTGCTTCGAGCGGGCGTCGTCGTCCAGGATGTCGAAGCCGTGGCGTCCGTCTGGATGGTTCAGCAGGTCGAGCGTCGCCCCCGTCGACAAGGCCGCCTGGACGAAGCGATCGATTCCCGCGTTCAGCCACTCGTGGTGCAGCCCCGCGCGCGCGACGAGAATGGGGGGCGCGTCTCGGGCCACGTCGCCCAGGCCGCAGATCGCCGAGAACGTCCGGCGCAGATCGGAGCTGACCCCGCTGTCGACTCCAGGCGCGGGCTGCTGCAGGTCCAGGACCGCGTAGTAGGCCACGACGGCGCGCAGCCAGGCCGGCCGGTCCCGGAGCGGTGCCGCCAGGAACGGCCCGCCGCCGGAGAACGCCCAGAGCGCCAACCGCTCCGGATCCACGCCCAGCGAGCCGGCGTTCGTGCGGACGTGCTCCACCAGATCCGCCACGTCTTCTGCCGCGTCAGCCAGCCGCGCGGGGGCGAGAAAGCGGTGATCGAAGGCCACGGCCACCAGTCCCGACGCGGCGAGCAGCTCGCCGTACGAGACGAAGACCCCCATGTTCTTCGCGCCGATCCTGGGAACCGGACCCCCGTGAACGAGCACCACCGCCGGGCGCGGTCCTCGCGCCTTCGAAGGAGCGTAGACGTCCATGTGAAGCGGCTGCCCGTCGCCGGTCTTGTACTCGAGATCCCGGCGGACGTTCACCGCGTCCATGCCGGGCACCTCGAACACGACCCGCATCCGGACCATCTCCTGGAACCCAGGGTTTTTCTTCTCTGTCACCATTCCGCCTTCGTCGCCTCCGGGCCGCGATCCTACCATCGTCGGCCGGCACTAATCGTCCCCGGCTGTCGGTGGCGCGATTCATTGGAAGCGCCCAGGATCTTCATCACGCCGACGAGCGTATCGTGCAGTGCCCGGGGCCGGGCCCACGCCGTTCGGCACGTGATACACTTGAGACGGTGAGACGAGTGTGATACGCTTGTGGGCATGGCGGCTGAAATGTTCACCATCGATGAGGCAGGCCGAGCGCTCGGCGTATCGCGGGCGACGGTCTGGCGCCTGATTCAGCGCGGCGATCTTCCCAGCGTTCGCCGCGGTCGACGGCGACTTGTTCCGTCGACCGCGGTCCGGATCGGGACACGCCGGAGCCGGACCGGCCGGATCCCGCCGTTCTCCAACGACCATCCGATATTCCGCCTCGTCGGCGCCGGCCGCAGTGGTGGCCTGGCGCCCGGCGCCCGGGACAAGCACGCCATCCTAGACCGATGACTCGCGACGTGCTCTGGGATTCGAGCGCCATCCTGGCCTTGCTCGATGCCGACGACGCGGACCACGCACGGGCGGTTGCGACGGCGCGCCAGATCGCGTCTGAAGCGCGGCCGAGCTTCATCACCAATTACATAGAAGTTGAAACACACGCCCTCCTCGTCCGCAAGCTTGGCCGGGCAATCGCCCATGAATGGCTGTTGACCAGCGGGTTGCCCGTCGTGCGGGCGCTGCCGGCGGAGGAGCAGCGCGCGAAGGAGATCCTGACGCGACACACTGACAAGGACTGGACCCTGTGTGACGCGATCTCGTTCGCCGTCCTTGACGCCCGCCGGGTGGTGCGGGCGTTCACGTTCGATCACCACTTCCGTCAGTACGGGCGGATTCAGGTGCTCGGCCTGCCGCAGTAGCCGGAACTACCCGGTCGTCGCCGATGCGGCGCTTCGTCGGGCGGCAGGCGCGGTGTTGGAGGCCGACCGTTCAGAGTGGAGGTGAAGATCAAGGAACAGATGGGAAGGCCAGTCGGAAACGGCGTCGACGAACCCCTGCTCCTCTCGCCCGAGCGCGTCGGCACCGACGAGCAAAGACTGGCGGTGCGCCTCGCGGGCGAAGGTGCGCGATCGGACATCCGGCACCCAGATCTGGATCGGCCGGAGGCCGCGGCGGCGCAGCCGCTCGCGATGGGCGCGGACCTTGTCCCGGGACTTCACGGACCTGGTCGTGGACATGGGCCGGTGGCTCCAACTGGTTACATGGAACCTACCACAGGCCGGGTCCGCTCGCCTTCCTCCCGGGCGTCGGCCTTCGTAGCCAGGGTCGACAGAATCCGTTCGAGCGGCTTCGAAGCTATCTCGCTCTAGATGTTTCGAACTCCCACCATTACTCCCACGCTGATCGCTGTGGTTGCGAGCGCGATGGTCAACGTGAACAGCAAGAAGACCGTCACTCCACTCGCTCCGGCGCCCGTCATGTAGAAGTAGACAGTGGCCAGAATGACCGTACCCACAGCCAACGCCAGAGCGACCCACAGGCTCGGTTGGCTGGCGCGGCGGGCGTAGCCGAACGCCAGCGCAAAGCCAATGGCAGAGAAGATGACCGCAAACCCCTTCGACCATCCCGGGTCCTCTGCGGGAGCGATGTCGACAAAGAAGGTCGTCGCCGACGGAACAACGATGGCGGCCAGGCGCACGAACTCGACGAGCGGCCTGAGCGCCGAGGCGCGAGTGTCGTTCATGCGACAGCCTCCTGAGGTCAACGCGCTTGGAACCGCCCGTCCGTTCTCCTCCACGCGGTGCTCACCGGAAGGTCTGGCAACAACGTTCCGATCCGCTCCCTGCCTTGCGGCTTTGAAACGACGATGAGCGTCGGAATCACGACTGGCGCGTCGGTCGACAAGATCTCGGCGGTCAGACTCTTGCCAGGCGCGATTGCGATCGCCTCGCCACTGGCGACAAGCGCCTGAAGGGTCCCCGAGACGACCACCGAATCGGTGCCAAGGTTGCGGATCTCGTACCCCATCGGCACTGAGCCTCCAGCGTCGGCAGGAGAAACCGTCACACGCACCTCGACAGAGACGCTTGGAGACCCCTCGGGTGGTTGAAGCTTGTACCCCACTCTGAACTGCCTGACGAAGTCTGGCGGTCTGTTGTAAGCCGGCTCCAATTGCCCCGTGTAGACGACCGCACGAATGGCCCTGCGTGACGCGTTGTCCACCGTGATCTTGCCGTCGTGGTCCGTCAAGTAGCCGTCGAAACCGCTCGTGCACAGAACGGCCTCATAATCCGGCGGCAGGTTGTCCACCGACAGGCGCCCTCCCGTCCACACCAACGAGTGAGACACGTGATCCCGATTCACGATCACTCGTTCGATTTGAGGCTTCTGCGTCTGCAGGTCGAAATCGACATCCGAGCTGTACAGAATCACGCTGGACACCGGCCTCGACACCGGTAACGGCGGTGGCGGCGTCTCGGCGTAATCACAGGCGTGAGGTGGCCACTGTGCCATCTGAGACACCGAGCCGGGTCCACCGGCCGTGGACAGCAGGCCGACGATGCCCAGAGTGATCATTCCGCGAAGCGGGATCATGGAATGAGCCTCCGAAGCGGAAACTGGATCGCTGACGCGCAGCACTATACGCTTCAGGAACCGGGAAGTCGAGCCAATGTCGCACGTTGTCGTGGGGGCGGCGCGCCAGGGCGCAACGGACAGCCAACCTACCGAAGGCCTCCGGCCGAGGGAAGGTGTGACAGGCCGCGATCGTGCCATCGTCGGCAGGCAATCATCCTTTCCAGGCCGTGACCGACGTCACGTGGACTTCCTGGCGGCGGCGTCCCCCGGCTGTGACCCGGGGGACGCCGCGGTTGAAGATGCCTACCGGTCGTCGCCGGCGGCGCCGGAAGCCGGCGTGGCCGGCGGCGTCACCAGCGCGTTGAACAGGAACTTGAAGGTGCCGTGGGTCTGCGCGCGGTTCTGCGTCCGGAACCCGATCAGCACCACCTTCCCCTGCCCGTAGTCGATCGAGGCCATCGCGGTCTTCCCCGCGATGTACTTCTCGCCGTTCAGCCACCCGCTCCGCTCCACGTTGCGGTCCGCGTAGCGGACGACGATGTCGTTCCGATCGTTGAAATCGGTGGCGACCACGTCGAAAGCCGGGCTGTAGTGGAACAGCACGAGACCCTCGGACGGCATGCCGTAGGCGAGCGGGTTCGTGTTGTCGATCGTCACGCGCAGCGTCGACCCCGGGCAGAAGAACTCCTTGGAGCTGAGCCCTTCCACCACGTTCCGGACAGGCAGCCCGAGCCGCGCGATGGCGAAGTCGGTGGCGCCGCCGAGCGTCACCAGGGTGCCGCCCTTGCGCACGAAGTCCCGGATCGCGTTCACGCCGTCGTTGCCGATGCCGCTGCGGTACTCGGGCGGCGTCGAGTCGGGCACGCCCGCGAAGCTCCGGCCGCCGCCGAACCCGCCGCCGCCGCCCCGCCCCGCGGGCTCGCCGGTGATCGTCGCCGTCCGGTCGTCGGGGAAGATGAACACGTCGTAGCTGGCGTTCAGGTTCCCCTTCTTGATCTCCGCGTCGTAGACGTCCTTGAACTGGAACGCCCACTGCTCGAACATCCAGCGCGTCCAGCCCTCGTCCATGTTGCCGCCCCGGTAGCGCTGATACATGCCGATGCGCAGCCGCTTGATGTCGTGCGCCGCCTTCGGCTCCGCCTGGAGCGGCTTGAAGTCGACGCCGGTCGTGCGGGCGATCTCGGCCACCACGGCGTCGGGCGCCGAGGCGGGCACCAGGAAGTCACCGGGTCGCAGGCCGTCGCCGGCCGCATCGACGCGCTTGAGCGGCACGTTCCGGTCGAAGAGCAGGTTCATCGCCTTGAACGCGTCGTTCAGCCGGCCGTCGATCACGTAGCCCGCCGGGCCCTTGGTCACGCGGCCGGTCGGGACGATGGGCGCGCCGACCTTCACGAAGCCGCCCTGAGCTTGGACCGCTTCCTTCAGCGGATCGACCGTGATGCCCATGTACTCGGCCAGCACGTCCTGGCCCATGTCGTACGGCCGAATCGGCGTGCCGTCCTGCTCCCGCGTCCACTCGTTGTCCGGGTAGTGCGTCTCGCCGAGCAGGTACCGGATGAGCCCCATCTTCGGCTGCGCCATCGACACGTAGAAGGAGCCCGGCGGGTAGACGGCGCCCTCGGGCGTCGTGAACCCCTTGGCCGACTGCATGACCTCGATGCCCTGGGCGAGCAGCGCGTTCACCAGCTTGTCCAGCGTCAGCGGGTCGTGCTGGTTCACCGAGATCGCGTAGGCGGCGGGCTTGCCCTTGGCGCCCCGCTCGGTCTGGCGGCTGGCCTTGAGGTACGTGTCCCAGACGATCGTCTCCTGGTTGCGGGCCATGCAGTCGAGCAGGGCCCAGGCGGCGACCTTCTGGCGCTCGACGACGTCGCGCAGGCGCCACCAGCCGCCCGTCCACGGATCCGGGAAGTTCATCTGCGGGTCGGCGGGGTGCTCGAGGTTTCGGGCCCGGCCCGTCAGCTGGCTGGGATCGATGTAGAGCGGCGTGGCCAGCCGGGCGCTGGCCGACTCGGTCAGCATGCCGGTGATGTTGTGGAACGGCGTGATCCAGTGGAAGCCGAAGTGGCCCCACCCGGAGTACTGCGCGTCGTTCACCACGCCCGACAGTCCCGCCTCCTCGGCCTTGTTGGCCATCTCGGCGCCGTACCACTCCATCTCCCGCCACACCAGCGGGTCGGCGAAGGGCCGGACCGGCTCCGCGTAGGGCGGGTAGAAGATCCGCGCGCCGTAGCTGCCCATGTGATGGAAGTCGAAGTAGGCCGTCGGCTTCCACTCCGTGAAGAGGATCTTGCCGACGTACTGCGACTCCTTCATGCTCATCAGGAGGGCGTCGCGGTTGTTGTCGTGGCCGATGTACTTGTTGTACAGCCAGGGCAGGGACGACCCCTCGTACTCGGTCCCGACGTACTTGTCGTACCAGTCGGTGACCATGATCTCGCCGTCGGGGTTGAACGACGGGACCAGCAGGAAGACCACGTCGTCGAGGATGCGCTGGGTCTCGGCGTCGGTCCGCGTGAGCAGATCGTAGGCGAGCTCGGGCGCCATCTGGGCGCCCCCGATCTCCGACGCGTGCATGCTCATCGTCATGCACACGAAGGGCTTGCTGGCCGCCGCGATCTTCCTGATCTCGGCCTCGGGGATGCCCCGCGGGTCGGACAGCTTGAGGTTGTTCTGCCTCAACTGCTCGAGGTTCTTCTGGTTGGCGGGCGACGTGATGATGACCAGCAGGAAGGGGTTCCCCATCTCGGTGGGCCCCATGTCGACGACCTTCATCTTGCCGCCGCTCTGCTTCTCCAGCAGCTGGTAGTACTCCACCAACTTGTCCCAGCGGGCCATCTTGCGGTCGGCGCCCATCTGGAACCCGAAGAACTTCTCGGGCGAGGTGACGGCCTGTTGCGCCTGCGACCGGGCGGGTTGAACGAGCAGTCCGCCGCTGACGAGAGCGAGGGCCAGGAAGAAACGAATGACTGGATGACGTGCCGTGGCATTTCCCCTCATCGGGACCTCCGTGACTGAAGGGGCTGGAGAACGGTGCGCGGGGCGGTTCGGAGCGCGTTCCACTTCGAGGGCACGATGGCGGCGCGCAGCGCGTGCGACGACGCCCCGCGTCGATTGGCCACGCGTAACCTACCACAAGCCCTGGGCCGGGGGAAGGCGCCCTCCGGCGGGAACGTCGGGGCGGCACGCCTATGCGTCGGCGCGTGGCGTGTCGTGGGCGACAGGGCCTCTCATCGAGGGAATCCGGGCGTCAGCATGACCCCCCACGGCTGCGCCGACGCGCGATCGATCGCCGAACCGTGCAGAGCCAGGCCGGTGGCCAGGGTGACCTGGGCGTCCACACTCTTGCCCACTTCCCAGCGCAGCTCGGGGTAGGCGTCTGCAGCCGCCGGGGTCCACGTGCGCCGCGCGGCAAACGTCACCGAGGTGGCGCCCGCGGGCACGGCGAACGCCTCGGTGCTCTCCCACGTGAGGATGACCGGCGGGTGATCGCCGCCACGGTCGACCAGGTAGGTCTCGCCGACCAGCCTCACCTTGTCGTCCCCGGCCGGCTCGAACCGGAGCCGGGAGCGCCATCCCTTCTGCGCGTACTGCCAGTCCCAGCCGAACTCCGGGGACACCAGCATGGCCCGGAGATCCTGCTGGGGCGTACGATAGGAGCTGACCGCCTGACCGGCGAAGCCGACAATGCAGGCCACCACCTCGAGGATCAGCAGCACGAACAGCTTCTTCTTGTAGTACTCACCTATGCGGATCCAGCCGGGCAGGGAGGCCAGCGCTATCAGGGCGGTCAGCAGGAAGATGCCGAGGAACATCCAAATGACGGCGCTTGCCGGGTTCACTGTGCCCTCCTTGTGGTCGGTCGCCCCAATCCTACCATCGTCGGCAGGCAGTTCTTGTTGCCGCCCCACGATCGGCGCCGTTCTTTGCCCGGCAGGCGACTGCTCCCCGCTCACACGTTCACGGCTCTGCTGGGCGACGGCGGGCGTGGTCGTGGCCACACGCACGACCGAGGCGGATGAGAGAGCTGGCCGAGCGGTAGGACTCGAACGGCCGCGAGGGCGAGCGGATCGTCGGCAAGGCCACGTACTCGGACTGCCGGCAGGTCAGGGTCGACGTGAACATCAAGTGACGCCGACCCGCGGGGTTGAATCGCGCTAGCGTTCGGTGACGGCGGGCAGCCCTGAAACCTCCCGCGTCTCGGGCGACAGGTCGTAGGTCACCGTGGTGATCTCCGGGCACCGCAGGCACGCGGTGCCGCCCTCCTGTGAGTACCAGCGGCAGTCCTTGCGGATGATGCACGGCGGCAGCGCGTCCACCGCCGGCGGCAGCAGCCGGGCGACGCGGGTCGCGAGCCGGCAGTCCGCGCCGTCGAAGTGCGGGCACTGGTGCTCCGCGCAGGTGGCCGAGAGGCGAAACACTTCGGTCGGCTTGAGCGGCGCGGCCATGGCCAGCACGTCGTCGGTGGCGGGCAGGGGCTTGTTCAGGTACAGCAACATGGGCCTGGGGCCGTCCTGCTGGACGACCCCAAGCACCCGGCAGTTGTCCATCCCCGGCTGCGCGCTGGGACAGAGCTTCGACATGGCCGCCTTCCCGTCACTTCTCGAGCAGGATGTCGATCGGCGCGGGAATGCCGACGATCAGGTAGCCTCCGTGGGACAGGAGGGCGCCTTCCGCTCGCCCGTGCTCGATCAGGTTCGGCATGTCCTTGCCGATGTGCGTGGCGAGCTCGGTCGCGAAGGCCTGCGTTTCGCGCACCGTGACGTTCGCGGCAATGGCCTCCGGAACGGGAATGCCGCGGATCAAGTACGAGATCGCCAGCCCGGTCGCCGGCTCGAGCTTGAACTTCGGATGCTTCTCGACGGCGGCCTTGACCGCGGCATTCACGGTCGTGGTGAACTTGCTGAGTGAGATCGATATCGCTCGAGCCATGAAGCTCCTCCTGCGCGACGCGCGGGGCCGGCGACCCGTGCCGGCCCGCCGCCGGTCTGGACGATGGATGCCCCAGCGTAGCGGCCGCGGCGCCCGTCCTCAACCCGATTGTCTTGGCGCGGGTTGCTATTTGTTGGCACGGCGTGCGAACCGCGCGAGGGGCGGGCCGCCGCGGACCGGTTGCGGTGCTCGCCTCATCGAGCGCCGTGCCGCTGCTCGAGGCTCTTCTTCATGTCGGTGAGGAGAGCCACGCGGCGACGCTGCCGCAGCGGACGACGTCCTGCGGGTTCGACCTTGCGCCGGCCGGACCATTCGACCGGGCACACGCTCCGCCGACGCCGCGCGTCGCGACGAGACCCCCAACGACGTGGAGGCCTGCTCGACTCGTGTGAATGGCGCATGGTAGCACAGAGTCGGCCGGCGCGGGCCATGTCGACGCGCCGCCACTGGCGGTCTTCGTGCGCCGGAAGGGGACGCTGGGCCGGTCAGATGGACCGCTGCATGTACACGACGTCGAAGTCGCGGCCCTTCTTGTGGCCGACGGACCGGAAGCGGCCCACTTCCTCGAAACCGTGCGTGCGGTGGAAGGCCAGGCTCTGCTCGTTCTCCGAGGAGATGCTCGCGAGCAGCGTCCGCAGGCCCATGGCGCGGCCGCGATCGACGAGCCGCGCCAGGAGCGCGCCGCCGATGCCCCGCCGCGTCGCCGAGGGGCGCAGGAAGTAGCTGATCTCAGCCGTTCGGCGGAACGAGCCGGCGGGATGGAACGCGTGCAGCAGGCCGAAGCCCAGCACCCCGCCGGTCTCGTCCTTGACGGTGATCACCGGGTAGGCCGACGCGATGTGCTCGAGCAGCTCCGCGAACTCGTCGCCCACCTTGTCGACGGGGTACGCGGCCAGCGTGTGCTCGACGAAGTAGTTGAAGACGTCCAGGATGCCGGGAACGTCGCCCCCGGTGAAGTCCTCGAAGCGGTATTCCATCGTGCGGCTCCCGGATTCGGGGGACGTGGATCCGCCCGCCCGAAGACAACGCGCTCGAGCTGACGAAGCAGGCCGCGGCGAAGGCCCTGCCGCGCAGGTCGTCGAGGGGCGCCGGAGCGGCCGGGCTAGCCGTCCGGCCGCCCGAACCGGCGCCGCAGCCACAACCCCACGGGAATCCCGACGACCCACGCGCCCTGCACCCAGGCCAGGGTGACGGCATCGAGGTGCCGGCCCAGCCAGAACTCGATCAGCAGCGCGCCGAGCACCACCACGGCGACGGCCACGACGAGCTGCTGGCGACCTTCGTCCACGCGCCCTCCGGCCGGCCCGACGGCCGACGCTACGATCGCCGGCCCCCGCCCGGCTTCTTCTTCTTCAAGAGGTTGCCGATCCCCTTCTCGAGCTGCTTCCTGAGCTCCTCGGTCGCCGCCTTCTGCACGAGCCCGCGGGCGTCCACCGTCACGCCCGGCTGCGCCACCGGTCCGGTGACGACGACGGGGAAGGTCATCCGCGTCCGCTCGCCGGTCAGCCGGGCGGCGTCCCGGCCCACCCGCTTCGACAGGTCCTCGGACAGCCGCAGGTTCGCGCGCACGTCCATCGACGCGGCCGCGAGCGACACGGTGCCCGCGCCGTCCACGTCGAGGTCGCGCGAGTCCATCATCAGGTCCGTCGACGTGAGCACACCGTTCGCGAGCGAGAAGCTCCCGCCCAGCGTCGAGAAGGCCTCGCCGGACCCCGTCGGCGCCTCGCCCGGGCGGCCGACCGCGCGCACGACGGCGCCGACCAGCTCGAGGTGCGGCAGCGTGCCGTTCTTGACGTCCACGCGTCCGGTGCCGTTCAGGCTCCCGAGGGCCGCCGCCGCGTCGGCGCCCGCGCCGGTGAGCCGCACGCGGGCCGAGAGCCTGCCCGTCATCGCGGCATCGGCCCCGGCGGCCGCGAGCGCGGCCGCGACGTCCACGCCGTCAAGCGTGGCGGCCCACGTGAAGACCGGCACGGCGCCCGCCGTGTCGACCACGAGACTGCCGGCGTAGCGACCGCCGAACACACCGAAGCTCAACGGATCGAGGCTGACGCGCCCGCCGTCCACGGCAGCCTTCGCCGTCAGGTCGGTGAAGGCGACACCCGCGACCCGGCCCTTCGGCGCCGTGAGCGACACCGCGATTGCCGGCGTTGCACCGGCGGCCGCCGGACGTTTCGGCGCCGGCGCGGGCGCGGGCGACGCGCCGTCGGGGACCGCCGGCGTGAACGCGGCGAGGATCGCCATGATCTGATCGAGATCCAGCTCGCTGGCCGTGAGGTCGAAGACGGCGTGCGGGTCGCCTAGATTCATGACCGCTCCGGTGCCCTCGATCTGCAGCCCGTCGGCCGTGGCCGCGAGGCGCTTCACGTCGAGGCGGTCGGCCGACAGCGAGGTGTCGAGGTCGACGGCGACCACGCGGCCGCCGCTCGCGACGCGCACGTTCCGGAACGCAATCGTATCCACCGACACGACCGCGAGCCCGCGGCCCGACCCGCGGTCGGCCGGCGCGGCGGGCGCCGCGCCGGCGGGCGCCGATCCGCCGAGCGTCATCGGCGGCAGCGGCAGCTCCACGTCGCCGCCGTCGACGACGACCTCGGCGCCCTCCACGCGGCGGTTCAGGAGCGCCCGCAGCCCGGTCACCAGACGCACGCGCTCGAGCCTCACGCGCGCCGGCGCGCCCACGCGGACGCCGCCGAGCTCGAGGCCGATCTTCGGGCTGAACACCAGGTGGGCGCGGTCGATCACCACGGGCTGACCGAGGGCGGCCGTGAGCCGCGAGGACAGCTGCGCGCGGACGGTCTCGTCCGACACGAGCGACCGCAGCAGGACGTAGCCGCCGGCCGCGAGCAGGACCAGCAGCGCCACAATCGCCAGCGCGATCTTCTTCGCCATGGTTCGATCACCTCCGATCGGAACGAGCCTGCCCGGGCTGTCGTTGCGGGCGACTTATACCGGGAGGCCCTGCGAAACACAAGCCAAAGCGCGCCGTCGGGGCGAACACCGGCCGGCTACCGGCCGGTGAGGCTCCGGATCAGGGTGAGCATCATGTCGATGGCGATCGTGTTGTAGCCACCGACCGGGATGATGATGTCGGCGTAACGCTTGCTCGGCTCGACGAACTCCAGGTGCATCGGCTTGACGGTGGATTGATACTGCTCGATCACCGATTCCATCGTCCGGCCGCGCTCGGCCACGTCGCGGCGCAGGCGGCGGATGAAGCGCGTGTCGGCGTCGGTGTCCACGAACAGCTTCACGTCCATCAGCTCGCGGAGCGCCGCGTCGGTGTAGATGAGAATGCCCTCGACGATGATGGCCTTGCGCGGCAGCGCGGTCTCGGTCGCCGGCTTGCGGGCGTGCAGCGTGAAGTCGTAGGCGGGCGCCTGGACGGTCCGGCCCGCCCGCAGGTCCATCAAGTGGCGCACGAGCAGGCCGGTCTCGAGCGCGTCGGGATGGTCGTAGTTGAGCGCCGCGCGCTCCTCGAGCCGAAGGTCCTTCCGGTCCCGGTAGTACCGATCGTGCTCGAGCACGGTCACCTGATCGTCGCCGAGACTCTCGAGGATGCGGCTGACGACGGTGGTCTTGCCGGAACCGGAGCCTCCGGCGACGCCGATGACGATGGGACGGCTGGGTGAGGAAGCGTTCGGAGACGCGGCCACGGCCTCCAGCATACCGCAGGCCGGTCGGGCTCACGCCCCGAGGGGCGGCTGGGCATTCGACTCCCGGTGAGCCCTGCCCGGACCAGGTCGCAGGACCTCCGGAAGCTGAACGGTTGCTCCCCGTCCGCGGCTGTGATACATGAACATGTCTCCAGATGCGGGCGGTGGTTCGCCCAGGCGAGGATGTCCATGACGAGAGCACGTAAGGTGTGTGGCGCGGGGGCTCTGGCCGTTCTGCTGACGGCGGTGAACGTGACGGGGACGAGCGCCCAGCAGACGGCGCAGCCGCCGCAGGCCCAGCAGCAGACGCAGCAGCAGCAACCGCCGCAGAAGCCGGCCCAACCGGCGAAGCCCGGAGAGCAGAAGCCGGAGGAGCAGAAGCCGGCCGAGCAGCTGCCGACCTACGCCGAGACCGTGGTCGTGACGGCGTCGAAGGTCGAGACGCAGCTCGTGAACGCGCCGGCGACCATGTCGGTCATCGGCAGCCAGATGATCCAGGGATCGCCGTCACAGAGCTACGCGGATCTGCTCCGGGCGGTGCCGGGCATGAACGTCGCGCAGACCTCGGCGCGCGACATCAACATCACGAGCCGCAGCGCGACGTCGACGCTGTCGACCTCGCAGCTCGCGCTGCTCGACGGCCGGTCGCTCTATCTCGACTTCTTCGGGTTCGTGGCGTGGGACTTCCTGCCCGTGAACACGGACGAGATCAAGCAGATCGAGGTCATCCGCGGGCCGGCGTCGGCCGTCTGGGGCGCGAACGCGCTCACGGGCGTCGTCAACATCATCACCAAGTCGCCGCGCGAGATGCAGGGCGACGAGTTCACGCTGGGCGCCGGCGGCTTCGACCGCAACGTCGGCTCGAACGGCCTGGGAACGGGGACGCTGTTCTACGTGAACGGCACGCACGCCGCGGCGCCGAACAACCGATGGTCCTACAAGATCTCGGCCGGCGCGTTCACGCAGGACGCCTTCGCGCGGCCGAGCGGCACGATCCCGAACAAGTACCAGACCGCGTACCCGGCGTACCCGAACAGCGGGACGACGCAGCCGAAGTTCGACACGCGCGTCGACTACGACATGGAGAACGGGGGGAAGGTCGTCGTGGCGGGCGGCGTGGCCGGCACGAGCGGCATCATCGACACGGGCATCGGGCCGTTCCAGATCAAGTCGGGCTCGGTGCTGGGCTATACCAAGGTGAACTACAGCAAGGGCGCGCTCAAGGTGAACGGCTACCTGAACCTGCTCGACGGCAAGGCGCCGGCGCTGCTGAGCGTGGACGCTGCGACGGGCCAGCCCGTCAACTTCACGTTCAACACCAAGACGTTCGACCTGGAGTTCGGCAACTCGAACGCCATCGGGACGACGCAGGTCGTGAGCTACGGCGGCAACTTCCGCCACAACGCGTTCGCGCTCTCGATCGCGCCGAACGGGGACAACCGGACCGAAGGCGGGGCCTACCTGCAGGACGAGATCTTCCTGTCGAAGTACTTCCGCTGGCTGGTGGGCGCGCGCGTGGACAAGTTCAGCGTGCTGAAGAACGCGGTGTTCTCTCCCCGCACCACGTTCATGATCAAGCCGACGCCCGACCAGACGTTCCGGGTGTCCTACAATCGCGCCTATCGCGCGCCGTCGCTCGTCAACAACTTCCTGCAGCTGACGATCGTCAACCAGCTCGATCTGGGCGCCATCAACCCGTTCCTGGCGGGGATGCTCTACAACTTCCCCGTGCAGGCGACTGGCAACGAGAACCTGACGGAGACGTCGCTGGACGCCTACGAGATCGGCTATACGGGGACGATCCGCGACCGCGCCACGGTGACCGCCGCCTTCTACGTGAACGACACGAAGAACGACATCTTCTTCACGCAGGTGGGGTCCTACACCTCGCACAACCCGCCGCCGGGCTGGCCGCTGCCGCCGGTGGTGCTCGACCTCTTGATCGCGCAGAACGCATTCGGGCCGGGGCTGGGCCTGCCGTCCGAGTTCAGCTACCGCAACTTCGGCAAGGTGCGCGACAAGGGCCTCGAGCTGGGCCTCGACCTGGCCGTCAACCGCAACGTCCACGGCTACACCAACTACTCGTACCAGGCCACGCCGGTCCCGACCGGCTTCGACATCTCGGAGATCAACATCCCGGCGAAGAACCGCTTCAACGCCGGCGTGAACGTCGACTCGGGCCGGTACCTGGGCGACCTCTCGGTGAGCTACAGCGGCGAGGCTATCTGGAACGACGTGCTCGACGCGCGCTACCACGGGCCGACGAAGGCCTACACGATGGTGAACGGCGGGTTCGGCGTCCGCTGGGCGCACGACAAGGTCACGACGTCGCTGAAGATCACGAACATCGGCAACGCCGACATCCAGCAGCACGTCTTCGGCGACATCATGAAGCGCCGGATCGCCGGCGAGCTGAAAGTGAAGTTCTAGTGATGGCGCGCCGGAGCGCGGCGCCGAGATCGACCGGGTACTCGTCGGCCCGGTCGAGCCGGCGCACGCCGGCCGGCAGGCGCGCCAGCTCGCGGCGGCACCGGTCGCGCAGCTCGCCGATTGGGCGGCGCGGCCCGAGCCGCCGGCCGTCGCGCATCACCGGCTCGAGCAGCGGCTCGGCGCCGGGAGGACCTTCCTCGTCCTCGAGGTCGAGCACGTCGCGCGCGGCGGCCCGGCCCCCGACACGCCAGATCTGTTTGCGGCCGGGGTGCGTCTCCTTGTCGGGGCTCGACTTCATCACGCCCACCGCCTGCCCGCCCCGCTCGAGCTCCACCAGCTTGTAGACGGCGCCGAGCGACGGCGCGTCGAACGACACGGTGAGCGCCGCGCCGACGCCGAAGCCGTCGATGGGCGTACCGGAAGCGACGAGCGCCGCGATCTTGCGCTCGTCCAGATCGCCGCTCGCCAGGATCCGCGTCGCCGCCAGCCCGCCCGCATCCAGGATGCTCCGGACCTGCTGCGCGAGACCCGCGAGATCGCCGCTGTCGAGCCGCACGGCCGACGGACGCAGGCCGGCCGCGACGACGCGCCGCGCGGCGGCGAGCGTGTCGAAGGTGTCGAGCAGGAGCACCGCGCGCGCGCCGAAGCTGCCGGTGTAGGCGCGGAACGCCGACTCCTCGTCGGGAAACGCCAGCACCCACGAGTGCGCCATGGTGCCCGAGACGGGAATGCCGTAGCGGCGCCCGGCCTCGACGTTCGACGTGCCGTCGCACCCGGCGAGATAGGCGGCGCGCGCGGCCAGCACCCCCGCCTCCACCCCGTGCGCGCGGCGCGCGCCGAACTCGACGACGCCGCGGCCGCCCGCCGCGGCGGCCACCCGCGCGGCCTTGCTGGCGACCGTGGTCTGGAAGGTGACGAACGCGAGCAGCGCCGTCTCGACGAGCTGGGCCTCGGGCAGCGGCGCCGTCACCCGCAACATCGGCTCGGGCGGGAACACGGGCGTCCCCTCCTCGACGGCCCACACTTCCCCCGTGAAGCGGAATCGGGGCAGGTACTCGTCGAAGAAGGCGTCGCCGGCGCCGGCGAGCTGCGGCAGGTCGCGCAGGTACGCGATGTCGGCGGGCTCGAAGCGCAGCGTCTCGAGGAAGTCGAGCGCCTGCTCGAGGCCGGCCGCCACCAGGAAGGAGCGGTCGGGCGGCAGGCGCCGCGTGTAGAGCTCGAAGGTGGCCGGCGCGGTCAGCCCCGCCTGGCAGTAGCCGGCCATCATCGCGAGCTCGTACAGATCGGTGGAAAGCGCGCCGGGCGTCATGATCGAAGGGCCGCGATCATCCTACCCGGCCGGCGGGGCGCACGGCAAACCGGGGTGCACAGAGGTGCACCGGGTGCAACGTGCACGAGGGTGCGCGGCGGCGCGGGGTCTCGATGGCGCGCATCTTCTCTCGAATGGGCGGGGACCCCGTGCACCCCTGTGCACCCGCTCCAGGCCCCCCGCGCCAACGCGAGCCGCCCCGATCTCGTCCAATCTCACCAAGCGCGGCCGGTACTCCCGGCGGCGGATGATCGCGACACCATCTTCTTTGGAGTAGGCACGCCATGACTCTATGGAGCGTTCGTTCTGGATGCGGCCTGGTGGCCGCTGTGGCCCTTCTCACACTCCCGGCGGCGGCCTCGGCGCGCCAGGCGGGGTCCGACGACGACTGGTGCGCCCAGGCCTACAGCGGCCGGCAGGCGTCCCACTGCGAGGTGCGCGAGAGCACCCTGGCCGCGCTGCCCGACGTGCTGGACGTCGACGGCGCGGCGAACGGCAGCATCGCGGTCGAAGGCTGGGACCGCGGCGACGTGCAGGTCCGCGCGCGCGTCGCGGCGGCGGCCGATACCGACGCGCGGGCGCGGGAGATCGTGGCGGGCGTGACCATCACGACCGAGGGCGGGCGGGTCCGGGCCGACGGCCCCGCGCGCGACCGCGACGAGCACTGGTGGGTGAGCTGGCGCCTGTCGGTGCCACGCGCGCTCGCGCTGAGGCTCGAGACCACCAACGGCAGCATCAGCGTCACCGGCGTACGCAGCCGCATCGACCTCGAAGCGACCAACGGCAGCCTGCGCCTGGCCGACCTCGGCGGCGACGTGCACGGACGCACGCGCAACGGCAGCGTGCGCGTGGAGCTGTCGGGCAAAGGCTGGGACGGCGCCGGCCTGACCGTCGAGACGACCAACGGCTCGGTGCGGCTCCGGATCCCCGACGGCTACGCCGCCCATCTCGAGACCGGCACCCGGAACGGCAGCGTCCACATCGACTTCCCCGTCACGGTCCAGGGCCGCCTCAACCGCGACATCTCGACCGACCTCGGCGGTGGCGGCGCGCCCGTCCGCGTAACGACGCGCAACGGGTCGATTCGGGTGGAGCGGAGGTAGGGTCGCGCCGCTCAGAACCGCAGCAGGTGGGCGAGCTTCACGACGAAGGTGCGGTTCTGGATGAACGGGAAGCCGCGGCCCGTGGTGTCACGGCCCTCGCTGTAGACGACGAAGAGGTCGCTGCCCGGGACGTACTCCCAGCGGTAGCGGACGTTGGTCGAGACGAGGTCGGTCGACGAGGCGTACTGCACGAGCGCGCCGATCATCATGCGGGGCGACAGGGTGAGCGTCGCGCGCGTGCTCAACAGATTGCTCGTGAACGCGCCCTGGGGCACGGTCACCCAGTTCCAGCTCAGCCCCGGTTCGAGCGAGAATCGCGGCGTCAACTCGACACGCCCGCGGTAGCCGACCTCGGTGCGCCGGCCGTCGTAGTAGCCCGCGCGCGAGGCGTTCACGGTGCCCGAGAACCGGCGTTGCGGGCCCAGCCGGTAGGACGTCCGCCACTCGACGCTGTCGTATCCGCCGGCGGGGATCACGACGCCGTCGGCGGGCTCGAACTCCTCGTCGAGCCGCTCGTAGGCGTCGGTGACTCCGATCTGCCACTCGTCACCACTCTCGAAGTCGATCTGGAACTGCCCCTGCGTCTCCCGCGTGGACAGCCCGCCCCGGCCGTCGGTGATGTAGTCGAGGCTGGCCTCCCAGGTGAGCTTGCGGATGGCCGCAATCGAGGCCGGTCGCGGGCTGAAGCGCGCCCGCGCGAAGCTGCGGCGGATGTCGTCGCGGCGCACGTAGCCGATCTCGGGGTTGAAGTGGGCGCCGACTGCCAGCCGCTCCACCTCGAGACCGTAGCGGTCCCCGGCGTACTCGACCTGCGCCTGGTAGCTCCGATCGTCGCCCGAGAGGCCCGGCGTGCGGGTCAGGGCGTAGTACGCGTTGATGTTGAGGTTCTGGAAGAACGAGAAGGCCGCGTCCACGCCCACCACGTAGTTGGCGCCGGAGCCGTCGATGACGGGCCCGCGCCGCGTGCCGATGAAGCCGATCGTGGAGCGGCGCAGGATGTCGCGCTTCACGCGGACGACCGAGAAGTTGGTGCTGGCCGCGCCCACCGACGACTCGGCGCCGGTCTGGATGTTCAGCAGGCCGATGCTGAAGCGCCCGGCCTTGCCCGTGAGCCGGCCGCCGGCCCGCACGGGCACGGGCACCGCCTCGTCGTCGGTCTCGTAGAGCCCGATGCGGCGGCTGAAGAAGAGCACGGGCGTGTTGCTCGGGCCGAAGCCGCCGCCCCCGCCGCCCGGGCCGCCGCTCCTGGCCCCGCCGAAGGTGAAGATGCCCTGCCCCTCCAGGAAGAACTCGCGCTTCTCGGGGAAGAACAGGCTGAACCGCGTGAGGTTGACGCGCTGCTCGTCGTCCTCCACCTGGGCGAAGTCGGTGTTGTAGGTGGCGTCGAACGTCAGGCCGCGCGTGAGGCCGTACTTGACGTCGAAGCCCGCGTCCTTCGTCGGGTCGTCGACGATGCCGTTCTCGAGGTCGGTGCGCACGCCGCCCGTCACGTACGGCTTCAGCTCGAGGTTGGCGCCGGCCGGCGCCGGCTCGAGGCCGACGAGCGTCGCGGCCTGCGAGAGCCTCCCGATGGCGTTGTGACTGAGCGCGGCGGGGATCCGCGTCAGGTAGTCCATCTCGTTCTTCGCGCGCACGGACCGCCGGAAGTTGATGCCCCACACCTGCGCGCCGCCGGCGCCGTAGCGGAGCGAGCGGAACGGGATCGCCATCTCGACCGTCCAGCCGCCGTCGAAGTTGGCGACCCGCGCCTGCCAGACCGTGTTCCAGTCGCGGTTGGTCTCGCGCTCGTCGGTCACGTAGCCGTCGAAGAACCCGCCAATCGCGTTGACGTAGAAGAGAAAGCCGTTGCGCCGGTCGCGGAAGGTGTCGAGGATGACGCCGAAGTGGTCGTTCTGGAAGAGGTTGAAGCTGTCGCGCCGCATCTCGTTGGCGACGCGGGCGCCGGGATCGCTCTCCCAGCAGCGCGCTGACACGTACAGCGCGCGCTCGTCGTAGAGCACCCACACCTCGGTCCGCTCGGTCGCGGCCTGCCCTTCGTGCGGTTCCTGCTGGACGAAGTCGCCGATCGTCTCCACCGACGCGTACACCGGCTCGTCGAGGTCGCCGTCGATCACGAGCGGCTCGACGATGCGGGTCGCCCGGATGGTGATGCGCCCCCGGGCGTCGCGCGCGACGACGCGGGGCGGCACGGGCGGCGGCGGCCCGTCGATGACCCCCGGCGCGGCATTCACACCTTGGGCCCACACCGGCGTCGCCGGCAGGCTCAGCCACACGAGGCACGAGAGCACGGCGAGGACACGGCAGTTCATGGGGCGCTACACACTATACCAACGGAGCGCCGTCCGGTCATGCGCCCGCGCGCCGAGCGAGCCGTGAGCCGTGAGCCCTGATGGGCTAGGTGGCCTCGGTCTGGGGGCTCGGCGGCCGGACGTCGAGCGGCCGCAGCACGCGCTCGTAGATCCGCATGATGTCGTGACGCGACACCATGCCGACCGGGCGCAGGTCGCTCTCGGACTCCACGACGGCCAGGGCGTTCAGATCGCTCTCGCCGAGTCGCGCGAGCAGCGTCTCGAGCCGCTCGGTCGTGAGCACGTGGCGGTCCTTCACGTCCTGCATGATCTCGGCGATCGACGCGGGGCGCTGGTCGGAGGCCGCGGCCGCCGCGAGCCGCTCGAGCGTCACGACCCCCACGAGCTTGCCGTCCGTGTTGACGACCGGCAGGGCCGGCGCGCGCCGGCTCGCGGCCGTGGTGAGCGCGGTGAGCACGCTGGCCGTGGGGGGCACCGGCGGAATGTCGGTGCGCATGGCCTGCCCGACGGTCACTTGGTGCGCGCGCTGCAGCTCCACGCCCGCGTAGTACGGGATGTTCCGCTGGCGCAGCTTCAGCGTGTAGATGGACTCGCCCACCATCGCGCGCACGACGACGATGGCGATGACCGTGGAGACGAGCACCGGCAGGATGATCCGGTAATCGTCGGTCATCTCGAACAGCAGGATGATCGCGGTGAGCGGCGCGAGCGCGGTGCCGCCGAGCATCGCGCCGATGCCAACGAGCGCGTAGGCGCCGCTGCCGGCGGTGGTCGCTGGGAACAGCGTGTGGACGACGAAGCCGAACGCGCCGCCGAGCATGGCGCCGATGTACATCGCGGGGCTGAAGACGCCACCCGACCCGCCCGAGGAGAGCGTGAGCGAGGTGGACAGGATCTTGAGGGGCACGAGCGCGAAGAGCGCTATCGGCATGAGCCGTCCCCAGGTCGCGGCCTCGATCGCCTCGGCGCCGGTGCCGAGCACTTCGGGGCGGAACCGCGCGATGATGCCCACCATCAGGCCGCCGATGACCGGCTTGAGCGCGGGCGGGAACTTCCACTTCTCGAAGCGCTCCTCGAGCCCGTACAGCAGGCGGATGAAGGCCACGCCGACCAGGCCGGCCAGCAGGCCGAAGATCACGTAGAAGCCCAGCTCGCTGTTGCTGACCAGGTCGTACTTCGGCACGACGAACGACGGGTAGTTGCCGAACAGGCTGCGCGAGACGACCGTGGCGCTGACGGCGGCGAGGATGACCGCACCGAAGGCGGGCGTCAGCTCGCCCGTGATCACCTCGAGCGCGAACATCGCGCCGCCGACCGGCGCGTTGAACACGGCCGCCAGGCCGCCGGCCGCGCCGCACGCCACGATGGTGCGCATGTGGCGGGGCGCGATGCCGATCCGCTTGCCGATGGCCGACGCCGACGCCGCGCCGATCTGCACCATCGGCCCCTCGGGTCCGGCCGAGCCGCCCGACCCGATGCAGAGCGCCGAGGTCACGATCTTCGCGATGGCGACGCGTCCCTTGATCTCGCCGCCGCGCGTCGCCACGGCCGTCATCACCTCGGGCACGCCGTGCCCGGCGGCGTCGGGCGCCAGCCGCCGCACGAGCTGGCCAACCAGCAGGCCGCCGATCGCGGGCAGGAAGAGGATGGCCGCTGGCCCGATCCGGGCGAAGAGCCTCGCAATCGGGCCGAAGAAGAGGCGGTGCACCGCCGCGAGCGTGTAGATGAACCCGGCCGATCCGAGCCCGGCGACCACGCCGACGACGATGGCGACGAGCAGGAGGTAGTTGTCCTCGGCGACGAACGACAGGCTCGTCATCCGGAGGAAGGCGATCTTCAGCCACCGGCGTCCGGTCCGTCCGAGCGGCCAGCCGCCGCGCGCGCGCTTACTCATGGCGCTTCCCGGCCGTGACCGCGGACGCCTCGGCGGGACCGAGGAGGGTGAAGAACCGATCGCGCCCGCGTCGCACGGTGAGCAGGTGCGCGCCGTGCGCCGGGCGGGCGAGCAGCGCGCGCACGAACGCGCGCGCCGACGAGACGGGCCTGAGATCGACGGCTTCCACGACGTCGCCGGTGGCGAGCCCGTGCGAGGCCGCCTCCCCGCCCGGGGCGACGACGATGTCGACGCCCGGCTGCGCCTCGGCCGCCATCAGGCCCATCGAATCCACGTCGTGCGCGCGGACGGGCAGCGGCCGCTGCCGGTCCACCACCGTGAGGCTGACCGGCTTGGGCGGTGTCTTCTGGCGCGGCGCGGGCACCGGCTCGAGCTCGATGGTCTGGCCCACCTCGATGATGTTGTCCACGCCCTCGCTCGTGTGCGCCGTCCGGTCGCCGGCGCGCGCCTCGACGAACGCCATGCCCGGCTTGAGGCCCGCCTGCGCGGCCGGCGAGTCGGGCTCGACGTGGACCGTCACCAGCGCCCCCTCCGCGAAGTACGGGCGCAGCCGGTCGCCCACCGTCTGCAGCTCGACGCCGAGCCACGGGTGCGGATGGCGGCCGATCGTCGAGAGCGCCTTGACGATCTCCTCGAGCTGATACGCGAAGAGCGGCTGCGCGCCGTCCTCGGTCGTGGCGCCAAAGGCGCGCAGGCGGCCGTCGGCGTCGAGCGCCACCTCGCCGGGCCGCAGCCCGGTGCCCTGCAGCATCTCCTCGTACGACGACACGCTGACGGCCTTGGTGAGCATGCGAACGTCGCCGCCCGTTGCGCTCGCCTGCATGCCGATCAGCGGCTCGACCGCGGTGAGCGGCATCCCGCTCGCGAGCGACAGCGTCACGAGCGGGCCGGGCAGCTTCGTGCGCAGGAGCGCGAGGCCGTGCACCGCGTCGAAGCCCGCCAGCTCGCCGTCGGCCACGTCGCCCGACGCCGTCCGCACGCGCCACTTGGGCGCCGCGGACACGAGCGACACCAGCACCGAGCCGTTCCCGTCCACGACGAAGCCCGTGGTGGAGGTGCCGTAGTCGTCGGGGTCCGGACGGGCGCTGACGAGCGCGGGGCGGAGACGGTCGAGCAGGTTGTCCAGGTACTCGCCCTCGTAGAGCAAGGGCGTTTTGTCGAGCACGCGGCGCGTCGTCGGGGGGGCTTCCTGCGCGACCTGGGGCAGCGTCTTGGTCGCGATTTCCGGCGGACGCCAGACGTCGTAGGCCACAATCAGGATTACGACGGCAGCGAGCGCGCTCAGGAACACACGGGTCTGCGTCGAGGAGGTCACCGTCAGACTGATGGAAAGGCTGGACGGTCGGGCACACCCGCCGGCAGCCGTCCCTCCACTTTATCGCAAAGCGCCCGGGAACGATACCGCGAGGGCCGATCCGGCCCGGTTTCAGGCCTTCGTATGGGCCGGTTCCCTGCGGTGCGTCAGCGCGACGTTCACCGGCACCCCCTTCCGCAGGCTCTGCGTCACGACGCAGAAATCCTCGAACAGGGTGCTGCACCGCTCGAGCTTGGCGAGGTCCTCCCCCTCCAGCGCCGGCTCCAGGTCGACGTCGATGTGGCTGATCCGCAGCCGGCCGTCGTCATTGCGCTCGACGTGGGCCGCGACGCGCGCCGTCATCCCGCCGACCGACGCGCGGGACTTCTGCAGGCAGAAGAGGAGACTCGCCGCGAGGCAGTTGCCGGCGGCGGCCGCTACGAGCGCCGCGGCGTTGGGGCCGTGGCTGTCGCCGAGCGGCGCCGGCTCGTCGAGACGCACCGTGGGCTGCCCCGGCAGGTCCTCGAAGCGCGCGACGAACTCGAACTTCCTGTCGAGCGACAGGGTCACGTGATGCACGGGATGTTCGGACATGGTTGCGCTCTCGACTCGAATGGCCGCCTGCCGGCGCGGGCGGGCACCGGCCCCGCGGGTCACCGCGCCGCGGTCGGCGTGATCGTCGCCAGCTGCTGCCGGGCCTGCTCGAGCAGCGCCACGGCCCGCTGGCCCTCCGGCGAGCCCGGGCTCGCCTTGACCAGGCGCTCCCACGCCTCGACCGCGCCCTTCAGATCCCCCTTGCCGTCGCGGCGGACGATGCCGAGGTTGAAGAGCGTCTGGGGATGCGTGGGGTCGATCGCCAGCGACGTCTGGAACTGCGCGAGGGCGGCGTCGGTGCGCCCGGCGTACCACAGCGCGGTCGCCAGATCGGTGCTGAGATTGATGTTCGTCGGCTCGAGCGCGAAGGCCTGCTCGTAGTACGGCAGCGCCTCGCTGTAGCGGCCCGCGTCGTAGAGGCGGTTGGCGAGCTCGGTCGCCGCGCGCACGTTCTTGGGGTCGTTCCGCAGGATGTCGCGCCAGGTCTGGAGCTCGCGCTCGTCGAGCACGGGCGTCGCCGCGGGCGCCGCGGCCGCCGGCGCCGCGGTGGTCGCCGCCGGCGCGGCCGCCACGAGCGCCGCCGGCGCGGCCCGCTGGACCGCCACCGTGTAGCCGACGACCACCCCGAACAGGATGCCGGCCAGGCCACTGACGGCGGCGGCCGGCGAGAACGAGCGCGTACCGTATTCAGCCATGAGGACGTCTCCGCTCCCCCGCGGCGGCGGTCCCGGCCGCCACACCCCTCTCGGAGAGAATCGAACAGAGCCCAAAGAGCAGGTTCCGTGCCAAAGGCGCGCGCGCCGTGCGCACGGCACCGGCCCGGATTCCGGGCGGGTCGGGGCCGCGTCATTGGCGCGGGCGGGGAATTTTCCGAGGCGGTGGCGGTTTTTCGGCGGCTCGGGGAAATGGGGTCAGACCCCATTTCCCTCACTGGAACGAGTGACAGAGGTCGCAGTCCTGCTTGATCGCCTGGCCGTCGGGCGTCTTGTGGTTGCCGTCGTGGCAGCGGAAGCAGCCCGGCGAGTCCATGTGGCCGATGTTGTTCACGTAGGTGCCCCAGGTGACGTTCATGTCCGGGAAGACGTTCCGGTCGTAGAGGTCCTCGGTGGAGCGCGCCGCGCGTTCGACGGCCGCCTGGTCCTTGGCGAAGACGTCCGGGTACTTCGTCCTGTAGAAGTCGGTCAGCCCCGTGGCGATCGCGTCCCTCGCCTGCTCCCGCGTGGGGTAGGCCGCGGTGAGGAGCGCCACGGCCTCCTTCTTCGCGTAGGGCAGGCTCGTGGCGATGAAGCCGTCGGCCATGGCCGAGTCCACCGCCTTGGCGGCCGAGGCCGCGAAGGTGTGCGTGGGCCGGTTGTGGCAGTCGATGCAGTCCATGGTGCGCGGCTCGATGTTCGCGAGCTGCGCGTCGGTGACGCCGTCGGCGGTGAACGCCTGCCGCTTGCCGTCCGGGGTCGTGAGCTCGACGCGCCCGATCACCTGCCGCTTGTCGTCGGTCGGCCAGTACCGGATGTTGTTCCCCGGGTTCACGTGCCAGTGGATGCCCTCGCCGACGTCGGCGCGTTCGCCGCCGCCGCCGATGTGCAGCTGCAGCGTGGTGTCGCTCTCGGTGTTGGCCTCGTCCTCGGCGTACTCCCGCAGGGTGACGACCTTGTCGCCGTGGAAGAACGCGGGCCAGTGGCACTGCTCGCAGGTGTCACGCGCCGGGCGCAGGTCGGTCACCGGCGAGGGGATCGGCCGCGAGTAGGTGTGGGCCGCGACGGCGAACACCTGGCGGACGCCGGAGAGCTTCGACTTCACGAACCACGGCGCGCCGGGCCCGATGTGGCACTGCACGCAGAGCACGCGCGCGTGCGGGCCGTTCTGGTAGGCCGTGTACTCGGGCTGCATCACCGTGTGGCACACCTGGCCGCAGAACTGCACCGAGTCCATGTACTCGATGCCGCGGTAGGCCGCGAGCGACACGATGACGACGTTGAGGAATGTCATCACCAGGACGACCATCGTCGTCCGGCGGGCGACCGGGCTGTTCAGGTCAAGAATGGGCCAGGTCGGCTTGGACGGCCTCCGGCCGCTCACCTGGCGCCGCCGCTCGAACCACATGCCGATCGGAATGACGACGAGGCCCGCGATGAAGAAACCGGGCAGGATTAGGAAGACGACGATGCCGATGTACGGATTGGTATGAAAGCCCAGCGCGTCGAGCAGGAAGACGATCAGGAAGAGCGCGGCGCTGAGGGTGGTGACCGCGGCGCCGCCAATCGAGATCCAGTTGCGCGCGTACTTCATCCTCGGAAATTCCACGAACTCCTCCCCCTGACTGGCGGTGGATTGTACCCCATCCGGGCGAAGCGGGGCGCGAGCGGCCCGGCCGCCCGCGGCACGTGACCTACGCGAACACCGCGTAGAGGATCAGGCCGACGAGCAGGAGCCCCACGGTCACCGCCGTCGTCCCGATGATCCGCCCGGTGCGCACCAGTTCCGGCGAGGGTGGCGTGGTCAACTGCGCCTCGAACCGGCCCGCGCGCGCCATGCGCTCGTACTCGTCCGGCCGCTCGTGGCGGAACTCGGCCTCGCTCACGCGCCCCGTGAAGATGACGGGGTCCATCGGGAACTTGTCGGGCCTGAGATGGCCGTTGAAGAAGTGGATGGTGAAGATGAAGCCCACGGCCAGGAGCGCCTCCTCGCCGTGCACGAGCATCGCCACGTTGAACATCCAGCCGGGCAGGATCTTCGCGAAGAACACCGGGAACCACAGCAGCAGCCCGGAGCCGCCGATGATGCCCATCCCCCAGAACACCGCCCAGTAGTCGAACTTCTCCCAGTACGTGAAGTGGTCGAACCGCGGCCGCGGGCCGACTCCGAAGAACCAGCGGAAGTGTTGCAGCAGCTCGAGGATGTCGCGCGGCTGCGGCACCATCGAGGCCGGTCCCCACAGAATCGACAGGTCCTTCTCGACGAACAGCCGGTGCAGCACCCGCCACAGGTGCAGCGTGAACACCGTGATGAGGATCACCGCGAAGGTGCGGTGCAGCACGCCGGCCACGACGAAGCCGCCCCAGAACCGCGCCACCACGTGGGCCCAGTCGGTGTCGCTGAAGAGCAGCGGCAGCCCCGTGCCCGCCAGCCCGAGGAAGCTGAGCATGAGAAGGACGTGCAGCAACCGGTGGTACCGGTCGAACCGCAGCACGTGGCGGTCCCCGCCGCCGTGCGCGCCGGTCTGGACGTCGTGTGGTTCTGCTGTCATGCCGATCCGTTCCGCCGCCGGCGCCGCTCGCGCACCTCACCGGCGAACCAGAGGCCCGTGTGCAGGCCGAAGAAGCCGAAGACGAAGATGAGCAGCGTCTTCATGAACCGGGCCGTGTAGTACAGGAACGGGTTGCGGGTGTGGTTCTCCTTGTCGGCGTGCGGGTCGTACTTCACGAAGTTGGCGTTCGCGCCCGCGTGGCAGCGCTGGCACGTGGACACCACGTTGACCGGCGCGACCGAGGACCGCGGGTCGGACGGCTTGAAGATCCGGTGCGAGTTGTGGCAGTCGGCGCACGTCGCCACGCGCGTGAAGCCGAGCGCCGTCACCTGTCCGTGGAAGGTGTCGCGGTAGGTCCGGATCGATTCCACGTGGCACGTGCCGCATTCCTTGATCACGTCGAGCCGCCACGCCACCGTCTCCGCGCGCTGGATGTTGTGCGCGGTGTGGCAGTCCGGGCAGGCCGGCGCCGTCGGGTTGCCCGCCGCGAGCGCCGTGCCGTGCACGCTCTCCTCGAACTCCCGCAGCACGCCCTCGTGACAGTGCCCGCAGGTCGCCGGCACGTTGGCCCGGTACACCTTGCTCTCCGGGTTGCTGGCCCGCTTGATGTCGTGGCCGCCGTGACAGTCGGCGCAGTTGGGCGCCACCAGCAGCCCGCTGCGCGTGAGCGCCTGGCCGTGAATGCTGTCGTTGTAGAGCGTCGCGACGTTCCCGATCTGGATGTGCCCGCGCTTGATGATGTCGGGGTTGCCGTGACACCGCTCGCACGTCTGCGGCAGGTTCAGGTGATAGGTCCGCGACGCCGGGTCCGACGACGGCAGGATGTCGTGCGTGCCGTGGCAGTCGGTGCACGTCGCCGCCAGGCTGTCTGGATTGTCGGCGCGCGCGTGCGCGTGGATGCTCTGCTGGTACCGGGCCACCACGTCGCCGTGGCACATCGAGCAGTCGACCTTTGCCAGCTTCTCGGGGTGCGGCAGCTCGGTCGTGTCCGCCAGGTCCACGTGGCAGTTCACGCACTCGAGCCCGCCGTGGATCGAGGCCTCGAACTTCGCCCGATCCACCGTCACCGACCGGCCGTCGGCGCGCGTCAGGCCGGGGTCCGCGTGGCACCCGAAGCAGTCGTCGTTGGACAGCGACGCGGCTGGCTGCGCCGAGGACGGCGCAGCCAGCGCGATGAGCAGGAACGAGGCCGCCAGACCGGTGCGGCCGACAACGCGCGCGTAGGACGCCATGACCATCACAGGAGACCGCCCCGTGGGACCGTCGTCTCGCGGCACCGCCGCGCGCGACCGACCCGTGGCACGACTAGCTGCTCTTGAGACTCTTGAGATAGGCGACGAGCGCGTCGAAGTCCGCCTTCGGCAGGTTGGCGTACGACTTCATCGGCAGCGTCCGCGCCTGCGGGTCCTTCGCCTTCATCGTGGTCGGGTCTTTCAGCCACTGCTCGATCTCCTCGGCCGTGAGCTTCGTCCCGATCCCGTCGAGCGCACCCGACTTGTTGCCCTTGCCCGCCACCGAGTGGCACATGCTGCAGTGCTGCGCCGTGAACACCTCCTCGCCGTGCTTCACCTGGGCCGCGTCCTGCGCAAGCGCCGGCACCGCCCACCCCACCGCCAGAGCCACCGTCACCACCGTCAACGCCCGTTTCATGTTGTCCCCCCCAGAGGTCACGGGGCCGCATGTGTCCCCGAGACGAGTCAAACGACCACCAGCCGCGCACTCACACGTGCGCTGTATCCGACCCTCGCCTGGAGCAGGTGCGCCGTTCGAGCTAAATGCGAAACAGCTGAGCCACGACGGGCGCGAGACGCGAGGCGTCCTGCTCGCGAAGCGCCCGCGCGGCACGGGCCGCAATTCCCCGAACGACCTCGACCGCGAGGTCGTCCACCTGCTCGCGTTGAGCCGCGCTCAGCGACGAAGTCTTCTTGCGAAGCCGCTGCAGCTCCGCGCGTGAGACCTCTTCGAAGCGGGCGTCCAATGCTTGAGCAACAGTCCCCACGCCCACTGCCGAGGCAAACGCGGTGCCACCCGCCCGGCCCCCCTCAAAACCCCCCGAAAGCCGGGCGTCCACGGCAAGGATCGACCTCCTGCCAGCCTATACGAAACGCGCTCCCGACGAAAATCCGGCAGCGGGCCCTGCCGGAAAGATGCCAGCCCGGCCGCTCGGCGCGGCACACCCACGACCGAGCCGAACGCACGCCGGGTTTTGAAAAAGGGAGACGCTCGAAGGATGGAGCCTGACCGCCTAGACCTGGGCCGGACGCTTCTTGAACAGCCGGAACCGCGCGCCGTTCTCGACCTCGTTCGCGAGGTAGCAGATGTCGCTGCACTGAATCGAGAAGTGGTAGCCGAGCTCGGCCTCCCGGTCGGTGACCTCTTCCCACTCGTCGTCCAGCCCCACGATCGCATTGGCCGCCGCCGCCAGCTGCTCCTGTGTGGAGCCGGGGAACCGCTTGGCCAGCACCGCGAGGACCTTTTCCCGATCGACCATGGCGCCTCCCGTCGCGGACGGTGGAAAGGGGCCCTCACGCCGGGACCGCCGCGGGGGACCACGAGCTCCGGGGCGGCCTGGAGGATGTATGAGGCCTGCTCGCGGCTTCGCGGGGCCCGGCGGAGGGCCGCCGCCGACGGCTCTCGCAAGCAGGATGCCAGAGGAGGCCGCCCGCGGAAATCGCCGGGAACGGGCGATTCGGGCGGCTACGCGGCGTCGGCCGTGTTGGCCGGCGCCGCCGGGGGCTCGGTCGTGCCGGATTTCCGACGAGCGCGCGGGCGCATCCGGAGGCGGAACATCGGCCCAGCCGCGAGCCGCACCGCCCGCCGCCACGCCTCGTAGCGGTAGAAGGCGAACGTCCGCTCGGCCAGCAGCGCCGTGTCGTCCGGGTTCACGACGATGCTCACCTCGATGTTCGGCGCCGCGCCGATCGGAATCCGGTGGCGGCGGCAGGCGTCGTACACCTTCGTCATCACCAGCCGCATGTCCTCGTAGCGCGGCGGCGGCCAGTCGGCCATGTCCGAGCCCACGGTGGGTCGGAAGATGCACACTGTCGGAAACGCGCCGAGCTCGACGATCCGCTCGATCGCGACGAGCGTGGCCTCGAGCGGCTCGATGCCCGCGATGATCTCCCCCGACACCGCGCCGTGCGGCAGGCGCCTGGCCGCGTAGGCCATCGCGTCGAAGTACAGGTCCTGGCTCAGCATGCGCGCCTTGCCCGGACAGACGCGCTCGAACCACTCCGGGTCCTGGAACTCCACGCAGAACGACAGGTGGTCCACGCCGGCGTCGACCAGCTCGTCGTAGCGCGCGAAGTCCTTCTCGGGCGCCAGCTGCACGCCCACGAGCAGCCCCACCCGCTCCTTGATCGTCCGGACGTAGGGCAGGATCGGCCGGATCCCGTTCGAGCCGTGGAAGCCGCCGTTGAGGTGCACGAACGTGATGCCGGACTCCTGCTTGGCGGCGTGGCAGGTCTCGATGACGTCCTCGATGGCCTTCTCGACGACCTCCGCGTCGCCCACGTTCGCGCCGGTCGTGCAGAAGCGGCAGTTCAGCTTCGGCTCGTAGTGCCAGAAGGCGCAAACGGGGTTCACGTAGATGCCGAGGTAGGTCCCCTGCAGGACGCCGACCCGGTTCATCGGCACGTCGCGTGAGGTCAGGCGGTGGTACCAGGCCGGCTCGCGCGGAATGCGGATGGGATAGCGGCTGCCGTCCCGATCGTCGTGGATGGCGTACCCGGCGCCCAGCGTTCCCGTGAGCACGTAGGGCGACGCCTGCGCGAAGCGCTCGACGACGGGGATGTTCACCCAGATCTGGGGCTTCAGCCAGCTGCCCGTGGGCAGCACCACCTCGAGGCCGGATCCGAGCCCGGCCCGCGTGCGCGAGATGCCCCGCGCGCCGTCGAGCGGCACGGCGTCGGGCACCCGCATGCCGCGGCAGAACAGGTCGATCTCGAGCTCGCAGGCGTTGAGCGGCATGAGGTCGCGCCTCCCTTGCATGCGCCGGCCGCGCGCCGGCGTCGTCCTTCAAGGGTACACCATAGGGCGAAAAAGGGGACGGGAGCTGTTTCCCTGGAGTGCCGCACACAGGAAACAGCTCCCGTCCCCTTCTTCCTGTGACTATGAGCCGAGCCTGACGAGCATCGCGTCGGCCGCGTCGACGAACGCCTGACCCCATTCGTGGCCACCCTCGAACACCACCGCCTCGACGTCCACGCCGCGGGCGCGCAGGTGGGCGACGTCGGCCTCGAGCGTCTCGGCTCGGTACCACGGGTCGCGCGTGCCGCAGCCCAGCAGGACGGCCGGCAGCACCAGATCGGGTGCCTCGCGGACGTCGGGCGGCAGGTCGCCGCCGAGCGCGATCACGCCGCGGCACGCGTGCCCGGCGAACGCAGCCGCCCGGTACGCCATCGCGACGCCCTGCGAGAAGCCGGCGAACACGACCGGGCCCGCGACCGCGTGCGTGCGCATCACCTGGTCGACGACGGCCCGCACGTAATCGATGTTGTCCTGGATCAGCAGGTCGCGATCCTGCCGCGTCATCCAGCTGCCGACCGTCTCTTCCGTCTTCGTCTTGTAGAACCGGTGCAGCGCCTGCACCGACACCACCAGCCACCCGGCGGCCGCGGGGATGCGCAGGGCCTGGTCGAGCCACCCCTCGGCGTGCTCGCCGTAGCCGTGGAAGCCCACCAGGAGCGGCGCCGGGCCGTCGCCCCCGGGCGGCGCGACCACGTACCGGCCGTGGGTGGTCGCGGAAATCGATCGGACGAGACGCGGGCGGGCGGCGCTGGGAGTCATGTCGGCCGGCTCTCGGTGTCGGAGGAACACCACGAGGATAGCGCAGGACGACGCCGCGGTGCCCGTACGGCAATCGGGGCGGCCGGTGGGCCGCCCCGATGCACACGGCGTCGTGCAGGCGACGAGTCTAATCGCGGTACGAAGTCAACGACAGCCGAATGGCTCCAGCGCACAGCGGATGCAGTGAAGGTTCAGATGGGTCTTGCACTTGCGGATTTTCACATGAATGGTAGCGAACGGGGAGGGAATCCGGACGATTGTGCGCCGGAGCCACCGGCTGCTGAACGAGCGAAGGATCGAGCAGCGTCACGCCGCGCGCGCCCGCCTCGCAGCGGAGCGAGCGGACCGGGTCGGCGAGCATGAAGTGCGTGATCATGACCGTCGTTCCTAGAGGTGAATCCGGCCGGATCGGACGCAAGCCCGGTGCCAGCCCGGCAGGTGCCGGCCGCGCGCCGCCGTGACGGGCGCGGGGGCCGGGTTCGGAGGCCCGGCCCCGATCGGAACGCCAAAGAATCCCCGGTCTAGGGCGTTGCTGAGTGGAATAATCCGCAGCCGGGCGGGACGACGCGGCTTCCCGGGCGCGGACGGGCGGCTTCGTCCCACCCGCCCACAGCACTGTGCCGGCGGCGGCCGGGCGTCGCCCTTTCCGCACGGCAACGGGCTCACCGCGCCGCAACTGACGGTTTTTCGGCAGCAGTCCGCGGACGGTCGTGAAACCGGGCGTCAACCCGTTGCGTCGGCGAGCCTTGCGACGGCGCCGGCAGGCCGTCTTCTGGCACGGCCGTTGCGTTTAATTTCGGACCGAGGCAGGTCCGCGGGCCCGTCCCCTCCCGACTCACCTCACACGACACGCTTCCGCGGCCGCAGAGGCCGCCACATGGAGACCCTAGTCATGGCACGTCGGTGGATCACCGTAGACGGCAACGAAGCGACCGCGTCGGTCGCTCACCGCACGAACGAGGTCATCGCGATCTACCCGATCACCCCGTCGTCCAACATGGGCGAGTTCGCGGACGAGTGGTCCGCCAAGGGCCAGAAGAACGTGTGGGGCACCGTGCCCCAGGTCACCGAGATGCAGTCGGAGGGCGGCGCGTCGGGCGCCGTGCACGGCGCGCTGCAGGCCGGCGCGCTGGCCACGACCTTCACGGCGAGCCAGGGTCTGCTCCTGATGATCCCGAACCTCTACAAGATCGCGGGCGAGCTGACCTCCTACGCGATGCACGTGTCGGCGCGCACGGTCGCGACGCACGCGCTGTCGATCTTCGGCGACCACTCGGACGTGATGGCCTGCCGCCAGACGGGCATGGCGCTCGTCGCGTCGGGTTCGGTGCAGGAGGCGCACGACTTCGCCTGCATCGTGCAGGCGGCGACGCTGCGCGCGCGCGTGCCGTTCCTCCACTTCTTCGACGGCTTCCGCACCTCGCACGAGGTCGACAAGATCGAGGAGCTCGGCGACGGTGATCTGCGCAAGATGCTGCCCGACGAGCTGATCGCGGCGCACCGCCGCCGCGCGCTGTCGCCGGATCACCCGGTGCTGCGCGGCACGGCGCAGAACCCCGACGCGTTCTTCCAGGCGCGCGAGGCGTGCAACCCGTTCTACCTCGCCTGCCCGGGCATCGTGCAGGAGACGATGAACCAGTTCGCGGCGCTCGTGGGCCGGCAGTACCGCCTGTTCGACTACGTCGGGCACCCGCAGGCCGAGCGCGTCATCGTCATGATGGGCTCGGGCGCGGAGGCGGCGCACGAGACGGTGGACTATCTGGTGTCCAAGGGCGAGAAGGTCGGCCTAGTGAAGGTCCGCCTGTACCGGCCGTTCTCGCTCAAGGACTTCACGGCGGCGCTGCCGCCGTCGGTCCGCGCGATCGCCACGCTCGACCGCACGAAGGAGCCGGGCGCGCTGGGCGAGCCGCTCTACCTCGACGTGGTGTCGGCCATCAGCGAGGCGCGGTCGGCGGGCCTCTCGTACCCGTCGCACGTCCCGGCCATCGTGGGCGGCCGCTACGGGCTCTCGTCGAAGGAGTTCACGCCGGCGATGGTGAAGGCGGTCTTCGACGAGCTCGGCGAGTCGCGGCCGAAGACGCACTTCACCGTGGGCATCACCGACGACGTGACGCACCTCTCGCTGCCGGTGGACCCCGACTTCGACATCGACAGCACGCGCCGGGACGTGGTCCGGGGCGTGTTCTTCGGTCTGGGCTCCGACGGCACGGTGGGCGCCAACAAGAACTCGATCAAGATCATCGGCGAGGAGACGGACAACTTCGCGCAGGGCTACTTCGTGTACGACTCGAAGAAGGCGGGCGCGGTCACCATCTCGCACCTGCGGTTCGGCCCGCGGCCCATCCAGTCGTCGTACCTCATCAAGCGCGCGTCGTTCGTCGCGTGCCACCAGTACGAGTTCCTCGATCGCTTCGACGTGCTCGAGTACGCCGAGAAGGGCGCGGTGTTCCTGTTGAACGCGCCGTTCGGCCCCGACCAGGTCTGGGACGAGCTGTCGAAGGAGGTGCAGACGGCCATCGTCGAGCAGCAGCTCAAGTTCTACGTGATCGACGGCTACTCGGTGGCGCGGGACGCCGGCATGGGCACCCGCATCAACACGATCATGCAGACCTGCTTCTTCGCGATCTCGGGGGTGCTGCCGAAGGACGAGGCCATCGCGCAGATCAAGACCGCGATCAAGAAGACCTACGGCAAGCGCGGCGAGGCGGTGGTGCAGGCCAACTTCGCGGCCGTGGACCAGACGCTCGCGCACCTCCACGAGGTGACGGTGCCCGCCGCGGTCTCGGCCACGCGGACGATGCCCCCGATCGTGGCGGACGCCGCGCCGGACTTCGTCAAGCGCGTCACCGCGGTGATGCTGGCCAACAAGGGCGACCTGCTCCCGGTGAGCGCGTTCCCGGTGGACGGCACCTGGCCGCTCGGCACGGCGAAGTGGGAGAAGCGGAACATCGCCGCCGAGATCCCGGTCTGGGACGAGGCGATCTGCATCCAGTGCAACAAGTGCGCGCTCGTCTGTCCGCACGCCGCCATCCGCGCGAAGGTCTACCCGGCGGACACGCTGGCCGGCGCGCCGGCCACCTTCAAGGCGATGGACTTCAAGAGCAACGAGTTCAAGGGCATGAAGTACACCATCCAGGTGGCGCCCGAGGACTGCACGGGCTGCAACCTATGCGTGATGATGTGCCCGGCCAAGGACAAGTCGAACCCGAAGCACAAGTCGCTCGACATGGCGCCGCAGCGGCCCCTGCGCGAGGCCGAGCGCGAAAACTACGCGTTCTTCCTGGACCTGCCCGAGGCGGACCGCACCGCACTCAAGAGCGACGTCAAGGGCGTGCAGTTCCTCGAGCCGCTCTTCGAGTACTCGGGCGCGTGCGCGGGCTGCGGCGAGACGCCGTACATCAAGCTGCTCACGCAGCTGTTCGGCGACCGCGCCATGATCGCCAACGCCACCGGCTGCTCGTCGATCTACGGCGGCAACCTGCCGACGACGCCCTACACCACCAACCGCGACGGTCGCGGGCCGACCTGGTCGAACTCGCTCTTCGAGGACAACGCCGAGTTCGGCTTCGGCTTCCGCCTGGCCGTGGACAAGCACGTCGAGCAGGCGCGCGAGCTGGTGGCGAAGCTGGCCGACCGCGTGGGATCGGAGCTGGCCGACGGCCTGCTGCACGCCGACCAGACGACCGAGGCCGGGATCAAGGCCCAGCGCGAACGCGTCGCCGCGCTCCGCAAGAGGCTCGCCGGCCTGGGCGTGCCCGACGCCTCGCGCCTCGATCAGCTCGCCGACTACCTGGTGAAGAAGAGCATCTGGGTCGTGGGCGGCGACGGCTGGGCCTACGACATCGGGTACGGCGGCCTCGACCACGTCATGGCCATGAACCGCGACGTCAACATCCTGGTGCTCGACACCGAGGTGTACTCGAACACCGGCGGCCAGCAGTCGAAGGCCACGCCGCTCGCCGCGGCGGCCAAGTTCGCCATGGCCGGCAAGGCGACGCCCAAGAAGGACCTGGGCATGATGGCGATGGCCTACGGCCACGTCTACGTCGCGAAGGTAGCCTTCGGGGCGCGCGACGCGCAGACGGTGCGGGCGTTCCAGGAGGCCGAGTCCTACCCGGGCACGTCGATGATCATCGCCTACAGCCACTGCATCGCCCACGGCTACGACCTGATCCACGGCCTCGACCAGCAGAAGCTGGCGGTCGACGCGGGCTACTGGCCGCTCTACCGCTTCGATCCACGCCGGCAGGCCGAGGGCCAGGTCCCGCTCGTCCTCGACTCCGCGCCGCCCAAGATCGATTTGGGCAAGTACGCGCTGAACGAGTCGCGCTACCGGATGGTCGAGCAGGCGTTCCCGGAGCGGTTCAAGACGCTGCTGGCGGCGGCGCAGGAGGAAGTGACGCACCGCTACGCGCTCTACGAGCAGCTCGCGGGCAAGGACAAGAAGTAGGGGCGACCCGGCGGGTCGCCCGGACCGGGGAGGCCGCGCGGCCTGCCCCGGCCGCGGCGACCCCCATTTCGTAGGGCCGACCCGGCGGGTCGCCCGCTTCAGGAGACCGCATGGACCTGTCAACGACGTATCTGGGATTCTCGCTGCCCCATCCGCTGATGCCCGGCGCCTCGCCGCTCGTCGACGATCTCGACGCCGTCAAGCGCCTGGAGGACGCCGGCGCGGCGGCCATCGTCATGCACTCGCTCTTCGAGGAACAGATCACCCGCGAGCAGATCGGCGCAGTGCACAACATCCAGGTGCACGAGGAGTCATTCGCCGAGGCGCTCTCCTACTTCCCCAAGCCCGACGAGTACGCCCTGGGCCCGGACCGCTATCTCGAGCAGCTGCAACGCATCAAGGCCGCCGTCGGCGTGCCGGTCTTCGGCTCGCTCAACGGCACCACGCCGCAGGGCTGGCTGAACTACGCGAAGCAGATCCAGGAGGCGGGAGCGGACGCGATCGAGATCAACTTCTACCACGTCGCCACCGACCCGACGGAGACCGGCGCCGACGTCGAGCGCCGGCTGCTCGAGGTCGTGCGCCTCGTGAAGGCGGCGGTGACGATCCCCGTGGCCGTGAAGCTGTCGCCGTTCTTCTCGTCGCTGCCGCACCTGGCGCAGCAGCTCGACGGCCTGGGCGCCGACGGCCTGGTCCTGTTCAACCGGTTCTACCAGCCCGACATCGACCCGGAGGTGCTCGAGGCGGTGCCGCGGCTGAACCTGTCGACGTCCAACGACCTGCTGCTCCGGGTTCGCGCGCTGGCGACGCTCTCGGGCCGCGTCCGCGCGTCGCTCGCCGCGACCGGCGGTGTCCACACCGCGCTCGACGCCCTCAAGGCCGTCATGGCCGGCGCGCACGCGATCCAGATGGTCGCGGCGCTCCTGCACCACGGGTCGCAGCACCTGCAGTTCGTGCGCGAGGGGCTGGCGCAGTGGCTCGAGGATCACGAGTACGAGTCGCTGCGGCAGGCCCAGGGCAGCATGAGCCTCGAGCGCTGCCCCGACCCGGAGGCCTTCGAGCGCGGCAACTACATGCGCGTGCTGCAGACCTGGCGTCTCAGCCGCGCCTGAAGGAGGCGAGCCCATGCGGGCCGTGGTCTGCGCCGTGGCGGCGCCTCTCGTCCTGACGGCCGTGGCGTGGGGACGACCCGTGGCGCCCGACTTCGATCGCGCCGTGACGGCCGCCATGGCGCCCTACTACGGCGCGCTGGTGTCGAGCGCGCGCGGCGACGCGGAATCGACCCAGCGGCACCTCGTCATCTTCAAGGCCCGGTGGGCGGAGGCCGTGGCCGCCCAGGCCACGGCCCCGACCGCCCTCACCGCCGACCCGGACTGGCCGGCGACCCTGGCCCGCATCGACGCGTTCGTCGCGCGCGCCGAGACGCTGTTGCGCGCGCACGACCTGCACGACGCCCACCGCCAGATCGAGGGCGTCCGCCTCGCGCTGCACGCCCTCCGCGTCCGCCACGGCCTGGAGACCCTCGACGACCGTCTCACCGACTACCACGAGTCGATGGAGCGCCTCGTCACGCGCGCCTCGATGTACAACGAGATCGTCCTCGCCGACGCCGACTACGACGAGCTGTCGAAGGACCTGGTGCGCGCCAGGACCTTGTGGGCGACGCTCGACCGCGAGGCCGGCGCCGTCGGGGAGACCGCCGGCTGGCGGGCGGCCGCCGCGCAGTCGGCCGCCACCCAGGACGACCTGACGCGGCTCATTGCCGCGCGCGACGAGCCCGCCATCGCCCGCGCGGCCGACGCCATGAAGAACGCGTACCTGGAGCTGCTGGACGTGATGTCCCGGACCCCTCGCTGACGCACCGCGGGCACGAGCCGGCCGGGACGGCGCCGCCGCCGAGGCGGCCGGGCGCCATCGGAACGAGGAGGTCAGCCATGAACCGAACCCGGGTTCTCGCGACGCCGGCCTTCATCATCCTCGCGCTCGCCACCACCGCGGTCGTCCAGGAGACCCCGACGTCGCCGCCGGAGTCCGCCTACGTCGGCGCCGCCGCCTGCAAGGACTGCCACCCGAAGTACTACGACGCCTGGAGCGAGACCAAGCACGCCCGGTCGATTACGCACCTGAGCGCCGAGGACCGCGAGGGCGGACAGTGCATGCCGTGCCACGCCACGGGCACGCCGCAGCAGATCGCCGCCGAGAGCGCGAACCCCACGCTGCCCGGCATCCAGTGCGAGGCCTGCCATGGTCCCGGCCGCGCGCACTCGGAGGCGGCCACGGCCGGCGCGCCCAAGCCGGGCGACATCGTCAAAACGCCGCCCGAGAAGGCTTGCACGCGCTGCCACAACCAGAACAGCCCGCACTTCCGGCCGTTCTTCTACGTGGCGCTCTCGCCGCTCGTGCACAAGGTGAAGTAGAAGGGCGTCAGAACCCGACGGCGACGCCCAGGCCCGCCACGTGCGACCGGTAGGTGTAGAGCAGGTCGTTGGACTGGTGCCGCGTATAGGCGTACTGCAGCACGAGGTCGAGCGCGACGGCGCCGGTGCGATTCGGCGCGATCGGCATGGTCCAGTCGGCGCCGGCCCGGAACAGACGGTCGCGACGGAGCGGCTCGCCGGCGAGCGGCGTCCCGGCGAGGTCCAGCGCCGGCGTCGCCGTGTAGGCCTTGCGCGCCCACGACGTCCAGACCCGCACGTCGTCGCCGCGCGCCCACACCCGCTTCAGCGTCACGTCCACCGCGGTCCGATCGCTCGCAAAGCGATCGTCGTACACGCCGTCGTCGAAGAAGAGCGCCGGCGTCTCGACGACCGTGGGCGGCAGGGTGCCGAAGGTGTGCCGCCGGGTGTACTGCACCGAAAGCCCCGTGCGCGCTTCGAGCGACTGCGCCACGCGAGCCAGCCACGTGACCTGCCCCGCCCACGGACCGCGCGCGGCCGAAGCCGGGACCTCCCGCGGCGTGGCGGCGACCGCTCGCCGGGCCGCCCCGCGTCCACGCCCCGCGGCGACGCTCCACGCCACCCCGGGATCGAGGAGCCCCCCGGCGTAGTGCTTGCCGCCCACGTGCACCTCGCCGATGAGCGTGGTGCGTGACGGCAGGTTCGCGAGCAGGCTGGCGAAGCCGTCGTGCTCGGCCTGATCGAGCTCCGCGAGATCCGGGAACCGCCGCACGCCGCCGCGATAGCCGAAGCGCCAGGCGAGCGTGGAGGCCGGGCGCAGCTCGACGTTCGCCATCGCGTACAAGTCGCGGAAGTCGGCGCCGCCCCACGCGTCGCCGTTGAGGCGCCAGACCGCGCCGGCGCCCACGAAAAGCCGCTTCGCCGGCGTGCCGACCCGAACGACCGCGCCCGACTCGTGCACGACGTAGCGCCAGTCGCCCGGTGTGCTGAAGGTGCCCGCGTCGAGATCGTAGAAGAGCCGCACGCGCCCGCCATCGAGCCGGTACTCCGCCAGCAGCCCGCCCGAGGTCACCTGCCCGCCTTCGCGGCCCGACACCGACTCGCCCGCCGCATCGACCGCCCGCCCCACGGTCAGATCGACCGCCGGCTGCGCAACGGCGAACGCCGCGGTGAAGAGGAGGAAGAGCAGGGACACCGCGAAATGGGACACGGAATGGAGGACGGAATGGGGCACGGAATGGGACACGGAAAAGTGAAGGAACGTCCGCGGAAACGCTGACCGTCGATTCATCATTTCGCTCTTCATTCCGTGCTCCATTCCGTGTCGCATTCCGTGCTGACGTCAGCCCCTGCCCCCGCGCCGGCCGCGGCCCTTCGGTCCGGTGCCGTCGCAGACGCCGGTGCCGGTGCCGGCGCCGGCCATCGCGCCGAAGCCCGTGCCGTCCCG
>JAHECP010000343.1 GCA_024641665.1 Acidobacteriota bacterium | reverse complement strand
TCCTTGTACGACCGCGCGTGGCCCGAGACGAGCAGCAGCACGCTCGAGACGAGCGCCGCCACCGGCAGGTAGAGGAAGAGCATCAGCAGCGGCGTGAGCAGGCGGCCGAGCGCGCGCCGCGCCAGCACCGCGCGCGCGTCGCCGGCGCGCGGGCCGGCCACGGCATACCGATACACCGTCTCGGCCAGCGTTCGTTCCCGCCGGGCGTTCATGACCTGCGAGGCGAAGAGCATGATCGGCATGACGGCGAGCGGCACGACGATCGACATGACGATCGTGCGCCGGTCGCGCAGCAGCATCCGCAGCTCGGTTCGGAAGAGCGCGGCGACGAGCGGGCGCCTGAGCGTCACGACGCGCCTCCGAGGTCACGGTCAGGCACCGGCCTGCTCCACGTAGTGCACGAAGATGTCCTCGAGGTAGTGCCTGCCCGTGGCGGCGCGCAGCCGGTCGAGCGTGTCGCACGCGTGAATGCGCCCGCGGTGGATGATGGCGATCCGATCGCAGAGCCGCTCGGCCTCGCTCATGATGTGCGTCGAGAAGATGACCGTCTTCCCCTCGTCGCGGAACTCCGCGATGACCTTCTGCATCTCCAGCGCGTTCAGGACGTCGAGCCCGACCGTCGGCTCGTCGAAAATCAGCACCGGCGGGTCGTGCGCCACCGTCCGGGCGATCGACACTTTCTGCTTCATGCCCTGCGACAGCTTGTCGATGCGCGCGCCGGCGTAGGCGACGAAGCCGAAGCGGTCGACGAGGGCGTCGACACGCGCGCGCAATCCCGCCTCGGGGTAGCCGTTGATGCGCGCGAAGAACTCGAGCGTCTCGCGCCCCGTCAGCCGCGGGTAGAGCGCCGTAGTCGAGGAGTAGAACCCCAGGCGACGCCGGACCTCCTCGGGCTCGCGCGCCACGTCGAAGCCCATCACGGCGGCCGAGCCGGACGAGGGGGACAGGATCGTCGCCAGCACTCGCAGGGTCGTGGTCTTGCCGGCGCCGTTGGCCCCGAGCAGGCCGAAGATCTCGCCGGCGCGGCACTCGAAGTCGATGCCGTCCACCGCCCGGATCTCGCCGCGGCTCTCGTCGTAAAAGCGCTTGGTCAGCCCCTTGACCGCCACCGGCGTCATCGTCATCACGCGTGGCTCCCGGCGGCGGGTCCCGCGCCCTGCCCGCGCCCCAGCACGCGCTCGCGGACGAAGCCCGCGAGGCCGCCCGAATACGATCCAATCATCACGTCCTCGAAGCGGAGGATGAACGTCGCGGCGTAGATACACGCGACGATGACCGCGAGCGAGACGGCCACGGTGACGCCGATCTGCGGCCAGTGGAACACGCCGGTCACCGCCTCGCGGACCATCATCGTCACGTTGACGACCGGCACGGCCGCCAGCGCAAGCGAGAACCGGATGCCCGGCACCTGGAGGAACATCACGGGCAGCAGGATGAGCAGGTAGAACGGCGTGATCATCGACTGCCCCTCGCGGAACGTGCGGGCGAAGGAGGCGAACATCATCATGCCCGCCGCCACGAACCCCGCCAGGAGCAGGGCGCTCAGCACCATGATCGGCAACGCCGCGAGGGGTACCGAGAACTCGATCCGCTCGCCGGCGCGCGCCAGCATCGGCGCGAGGACCGGCCGCATCGTCAGCGTGACCGCGGTCAGGTTGAGCGTACCCGCGAGGCAGCCGAACGTGGCGACGTAGAGGTACTTCGCCGTCACGATGCTCGTGCGCGACGGGGCCGCGCTCATCAGCGTCTCCCACGTGCCGCGCTCCCGCTCGCCCGCGGTGGCGTCCACGGCCGGATAGAAGCAGCCGACCGCCACCATCACGACGAAGAAGAGCGGCAGCATGAGACCGAGGATGAACCGCCCCATGTCCCGGCTCGAGGCCACGTTCCGCATCTCGATCGCGAAGCCCTCCCACTCGGCCGGGTTCAGCGCGAGCGCTGCGGCTTCGCGCTTCAGCCAGGCCTCGCGGTACCGATCGATCGCCTCGGTCACGCGGGTCCGGGCGACGCTCGATCGGTCGCTCGACTCGTCGAACGTGACGCGGACCCGGAAGTTGCCGGCGAGCGCGCCCGTCTCGGGCGGCAGGAACTCTACGCACGCGTCCAGGTCGTCGCGCCGGATCCGCGACTCGGCTTCGGCCCCGTCCGGCGCGGGCCGGACCAGCTCGATGCGATCGCGCGCGTCGAACTCCCGGGCTAGGTCGGCGTGGCCCTCGGGCCAGGCCGCGACCGCCACGCGCGACGCTAGGCCTTCGGTCTGGCCCTGAACGAACATGATGCCGGTGAACATCGCCCACAGCAGGAACGGGTAGAGGAAGACCGGCACCAGGATGCTGTTGACGACGATGGTGCCCTCGCGGAGCGCGGAGAGCACCTCGCGCCGATAGAGAATCCAGACGTCGCGCCAGGCTGGCATCGGGGCGGCATGTTAGCAGAAGTTCCCGTCCCCACCGGGTGGGGGGCGCTGGGGACTTTTTCCGGGCGGATTTCCGACCGTTCCAGTCTGGATTGACACCCGCGCTGGCGAGTTTTCGGCGGCCCAGGCGCCTTTTCCAGGGGATCGCACGGCGGCGGCCGAGAACCCGGTGGGAAACGGGCGGGCGCCCATGCAGGATCGTGTTTTGCAGGAGGGCTCCGTGGAACCTACTTCCGGCCAGGCGGCCGAGCGGAGGGCAAGTCAGATGGCGATGTTGATCAACGAGGATTGCATCAACTGCGGTGCGTGTGAGCCCGAGTGCCCGAACGAGGCCATCAGCGAGGGCGACCCCGTGTACGTCGTGGCGGTCGACAAGTGCACCGAGTGCGTGGGCGCGTACGACAGCCCCAAGTGCGTCGAGATCTGCCCGGTGGACGGGTGCATCGTCGCCGATCCGAGTCACGCCGAGACGCGGGAGCAGCTCGAAGCGAAATACGCGTCGCTCCACTAGTGTAGTGAGTCACAAATACGTGGAACAATTCGCGGTCTCGAATCGTCCGTGGTGTACAAGAAGGAGGACACCACATGCGACGAGGCCGGCCAGTTACCCGCATCGTGTTGAGCCCGA
>JAHECP010000173.1 GCA_024641665.1 Acidobacteriota bacterium | reverse complement strand
GGCGCCCGCCGGCCGAGCCGCCACGCGCCGAACCCGAGCGTCGCGCCGGCGAGCCCGGCGAGGACGACCCAGGGCACGAGCGCCCGCGCGGCGGGCACCACGATGGACGCCAGCTCGAGGACGAGCGCGATCGCGAACAGCAGCCGGGCGGCGCGCGCCAGATCGGCGACGAGCCGCGCCGCGTTCAGCCGGCGGTCGGCGCGGCTCACGGCCGAGAGAATGGCGTTCCGATCAGGCACGGGGCTCCCGACTCCGCGGGCGTGGAATCCCGTCACGATACCTCATTCCCGCGGTTTGCCGGAAGGGGCGGGCCGGGTTCCGCGAGGCCGGCTGCTTCGTCGAGCGGCCGGCGCCGCTCGCCGCCTGGCCGGCCCGGATGGCGCCGCAGCTGTCGAACGCGGAGCTGCACGAGCGCCTGGCCGCGTGGTACGACTGGGATCGGGGCGAGACGACGATGGCCGAGGTGACCGGCTTGATCGAGTCGGCGGCGAAGGGCACGCCGACCTGCGGAGCGAACCGCTAGCCGGGCTCACCCGGAGGTTCGACCGTCACCGAGGTCGAACGACGTGCCGGCCGTCAGCACGTGCAGGGACAAGTCGCGGCCCGACGCCACCGCGCCCGCCGGCACCTTCGGGACGTCCGCGTGCCGCGCGTCGATCACGATGACCGAGCCGTCTCCCATCACCTCGAACCGCGAGCCGGTGACGATCACCGCCGTCTTCTCGTCGATGCCGACGCCCACGAGGTCGGGGTGGTCCAGCACGGCGGCGATCAGCCGGTTCGCCCGCTGTCGCTTGAGAAAGTGCTGATCGACGATCACCTCCGGCCACACGCCGAGCCCCTCGGCGGTGACGGTGGCGCCGGCGGCGATGCCCGTGAGGTCGGCTTCACCGGTGATCATCACGCGCGACATGACGGCCGCGCCGGCCGAGCTGCCGCCGACCACCGCGCCTGCGGCGTGGCGCGCACGAACGGCGTCCAGCACGGGCGTCGCCGCGAGCATCTTCATCAGCCGGTTCTGGTCGCCGCCGGGGAACCAGACGAGCGTGGCGCGGCTGACGACGGCCACCGCGTCCGTGCGGGTCGGATCGAGATTGACGACCTCGGCGGCGCCGGCCGCGCGGAACAGGGCCACGCTGTCGTCACCGGCGTGCTCGACCGCCGAAGCCTGCGGCAACACCACGACCACGGCGCGCGGCCCGCCGGCGAGGGCCAGCATGCGGGCGACGACGGCCGGCGGCGTGGCGCCGCCGCCGACCACGACGAGCGGTCCGGGCCCGCTCCGGGCGAGGAGCGCCGGAACGAAGCCCAGCCCGACGAGCAGCGTCGCAAGGAGCCTGCGCATGCGCCATCGTAGCATTGCCGACCGGCCGGCGACCCCGGGGCATGCGCCGCGACCCGGAGCGTGACAGAATGCCCTGCGATTCCGGCAACCGCGATCTTCAATCCCCAATCGGCAATCGGCAATCGGCAATCGGCAATTCGCAATGCCTGTCTCCCCCCGGCGCGTCGCGCACGTCCTGGCCGTTTCGGGCATCCTGATCATCTCGTTCTCGGCCATCTTCGTGCGTCTGGCCGGCGTGTCCCCGTCCACGGCCGCCTTCTTCCGCGCGGCGTACGCGGCGCCCGTGCTCGCGGCGTTGTGGGTGATGGGGCGCCGGCAGGACCACCGGGACCGTCGCGCGCGTCTCAGGGCGGTCGCCGCGGGCCTCGTGTTCGCCGCCGACCTCACGTTCTGGCACGTGGCGATTGCCGACATCGGCGCGGGGCTGGCCACGGTGGTGGCCAACGTGCAGGTCGTGCTCGTCGGGTTCGTGGCGTGGATGCTGTACCGCGAGCGTCCGACCAACGCCGCCTTCGCGCTGGTGCCCGTCGTCCTGGCCGGGGTCGCGCTCATCTCGGGCCTGGGCCGGCCCGACGCGTACGGCGCGCACCCGGCGCGCGGCGTGGCGTTCGGCATGCTCGCGGGCGCGAGCTACGCCTGCTTCCTGCTCGTCTTCCGCACGGCCGGTCGGTCGTCCGCGTCGCCGGTGGGCCCGCTGAGCGACGCGACGCTCGGCACCGCCGCCGGCGCGCTCGTGATCGGGCCGTTGTTCGACCCGCACTTCTCGCTCGCGATCACGTGGCCGGCGCACGGATGGCTGGTCGCGCTGGCGCTCGCGCCGCAGGTGACCGGCTGGCTCTTCATCACGGCCGCCCTGCCCCGCCTGCCGGCGCTCGAAACCTCCATCCTGCTCCTCGGGCAACCCATGCTCACCGTGTTCTGGGCGTTCCTGATCTTCGGCGAGCGCCTGTCGGTCGTGCAGTGGCTCGGCGCCGGCCTCGTCCTCGGCGGGGTGGGCCTGCTCGGCACGCGGGGAAGCGTCCGCAGCGGGTAGGACGCTCTTCATTTGCCATTCGGCATTCGTCATTCGTCATTCGCCTTGTGCCCCCCTCGCCCCCGGGGCTATCCTCAAACTTGCCCCTGTGAGGTCTGTCCCATGTCCAGACGCTGTCTCGTTCCGCTCGCCCTCGCATGCCTCGGAACCCTGCTGGCGGCGGGACCCGCGCGCGCGCGCCAGTCCGACGAAGCCGATCGCATCCGCGACGCGACGACCGTGCTGTCGGAGATCATGAGCGCGCCCGACAAGGCCATTCCGCGCTCGGTCACCGCCAAGGCCGAGGCCATCGCGGTGTTCCCGTCCACGCTCAAGGCCGGCTTCATCTTCGGCGGCCAGCGCGGGCGCGGTATCGTGAGCGTGCGCGACCGGGCGACCGGGCACTGGTCGCCGCCCGCGTTCCTGACGCTCACCGGCGGGAGCTTCGGCGCCCAGATCGGCGGCCAGGCCGTGGACGTGGTGCTGGTCATCATGAACCGGCGCGGCCTCGAGAACCTGCTGCGCAACCAGTTCAAGCTCGGCGTGGACGCCTCGGCAACCGCCGGCCCGGTGGGCCGCGACGCCGAAGCCTCCACCGACATCCAGCTGCGCGCCCAGATCCTCAGCTACTCGCGCTCGCGCGGTCTGTTCGCCGGCGTCACGGTCAAGGGCTCGTCGATCAAGCAGGACCGCGACGCGAACGACCGGTTCTACGGCTCGCCGTACCGCACGCGCGACATCGTGCTCGACGGGCGCGCCACGGCCCGGCCGCCGGTCGGCGTCTGGCTGCAGGCGCTCGAGCACTTGATCGGCTGATCCTCGCGTACCGGCCCGCCGCCGGCGCGGCCCGCCGCCCATGACGAGTTCCTCTCCCGACGCCCGCGCGCCCCAGCCGCCGGCGGCCGCCACCCGCGCCCGCGTGGTGTTCGTGGACGTGGCGCGCGCGCTCGCGGTGCTCTTCATGATCATGGGGCACTCGCTGAACGTGTTCCTGGCGCCCGAGTACCAGCAGAGTCCCGGCTTCGCCGCGTTCATGTTCGTGCGCGGCCTCACCTCGTGCACCTTCCTGATGCTGTCCGGTTTCGCGTTCATGATCGCGTCGGCCAAGTACTGGGAGGCGCACCTGCACCTGTCGCTCCGCCTGGTCCGGCGCCTCCGCCGCTTCGTGTTCTTCGTCCTGCTGGGCTACGCGATGCGCTTCCCGGTGGAGCGCTGGGCGCACTTCCAGTTCCTGACGCCGGACAGGTGGCGGTACTTCCTCACGGTGGACATCCTGCAGTGCATCGGGATGACGCTCGTCGCGCTCGAGCTGCTCGTGCTCGTGACGCGGACGCCGCGGCGGTTCGCGCTGACCGCCGCTGCGCTCGGCGCCGGGATCGTCCTGGCCACGCCCGCGGCGTGGACGGTGGACTGGCCACGGTATCTGCCGGTCGGCGCCGCCGCGTACCTGTCGCCGGCGACCGGCTCGCTGTTTCCGGTCCTCCCGTGGGCGGCGTTCATGCTGCTCGGCGTCGCGCTGGGCGAGGTCTACGTGACCGCGTGGCCGGCCGACCCCCTGGCGTTCGCGCGGCGGGTGCTGCTGCCCGGCGGCGCGCTGCTCGTCGCGGCGGGCCTGCTGCTGCACCAGATCCCGTTCAGCCCGCTCGGCGACGGCGAGTTCGCGAAGGTGAGCCCGAACTTCTTCATGATTCGCGCCGGCTGCGTGCTGCTCGTGCTGGCGCTCGTCTCGCACCTGGCGCGGGCGATGTCGCACCTGCCGCGCGTCGCCGCGGCGCTCGCGCAGGAGTCGCTCCTCATCTATTTCATCCACATCCTCGTGCTGTACGGCTCGAGGTGGAACACGGGGCTCGCGCGGCTGCTGCCGGTGCCCTTCGGGCCGGTCACGGCCGTCGCGGGCGTCGCGGCCATGCTGGCGTCGATGAGCCTGATGGCGTGGGGATGGAACTGGACGAAGCGGCGCCACCGGTGGGTCGCCTTCGGCTGCCGCCTCGGCGTGGCCGCCGGGTTCTGGCTGTCGATTCGGTAGGGCGAGGCGCGCGCGCTGTGCCGCCCGGTCAGGATCGCCGCTTGGGGTTCGCGTCGAGCATCACCGCGATCCAGCGGAGATCGGCCGTGTTCTCGAGCGCGATCTTCACGAGCATCGTCAGCGGCACCGAGAGCAGCATGCCCACCGGCCCCCACACCCAGCCCCAGAAGACGAGCGAGAGGAACACGACGAGCGTCGAGAGCCCGAGGCGGCGGCCGTACAAGTAGGGCTCGAGGAAGTTGCCGAGGACGATGTTGATGACCACGTAGCCCACCGCCACCAGCACGGCGCGCCACACGCCGAACTGCACGAGCGCGAGCAGCACCGGCGGCACGGCCGCCACGATCGACCCCAGCGTGGGCACGTAGTTGAAGAGAAAGGCCAGCAGGCCCCACAGCAGCGGCACGCCCAGCCCGAGCGCCCCGACCCAGATGCCCGCCAGCAGCCCCGTGGCCATGCTGACCAGCGTCTTGATCGCCAGGTAGCGCTGGATCTGCCGGGCCACCCCCTCGAGCCGGCCGGTGTACTCGGGGCGCCCGCCGAAGGCCGCCATCAGCTTCCGCGGAAAGCCGGCCGCCTCGAACAGGATGAAGATGAGCGCGAGGAGGACGAGGAAGGTGTTCGACAGCACCGAGGCAATCGCGCTCAGCGTCGAGCCGACCATGTCGAACATGGCGCCGGGGTTGAGGTACTGCACCGGCTGCCACTGGCTCGTGTCGACGCCGTGCGTCTGGAGGAACCCCAGCACGCGGGCGGCCATCGCCTGGATCCGCGCCTGATACTGCGGCGCCGCCGCCGTGAACTCGTTCACCGAGCGTCCCACGATCACGGCGAGCACCGCCAGGACCGCGACGTCCACGAGCAAGGTGAGGATGACGGCCAGCGCCGACGGCACCTTGCGCGCCTGCAGCCACGACACGAACGGAATGCTGGCAATCGCGAGGAACACCGAGATCAGGAACGGCAGAATCAGCGGGGCGGCCGCCTTGAGGCCGGCCACGACCACCACGACGCTCGCCGCCAGCACGAGCACCCGCGCGCCACGGTCTGGACGAGCCGGGTCTTCGGCAGACATGGTCGAAGGGGATTATACCGGGTCGGAGGCCGGGGGTCAGGGGCCAGGGGTCAGGGGCCGGAGGCCGGGGGCTTCGCTCTTCGAGCTTCGGCCTGCCCGCCGGCCTTCGTGCCAGGGCGCTTCGGCCCGGCAAGCCGTAGCCTTGGCCGGGGGCCGGAGGCCCGAGCGCCCCGGGGCGGACGGCGTCAGTCCTGCCGGCGCCGCGCCTGGTCGACGATCTCGCGGGCGCGCGGGAGACTCGTGTCGCAGGTCGGGTCGGTCCGGCGGCAGCGCGCCAGGGTGAGATTGCAGCCGCACGGACAGATCTCCGTGTTCAGCCGCTCGATCACGGTGGCGCGCGCCTCCGGCGTCAGCCCGGACAGATCGACCCCCGGCGGGTTGCGTACCAGCCGCACCGTGGACGTGAGCCCGGACGGGCGCAGCAGGCGCCGTCCGACGAGCCCGCCGCCGTAAAAGCTGGCCGCGCCGAACGCGAGCCCGGCGACGACCACCAGTACCGTCCTGCCCACCCTCACTCGCACGCTCGCTCTCGTGATGGCCGCCCGGCGCGCGCCGGGAGTCGGCTGATTGGGAATCGCAACCAGCGTACTCCATCGGGCCGCGGGCGCGGAACCGCCCCTTTCCCCAGGAACACCGCCCGCAGGCGGATTTCATCCGACGGCTTGGAAAAAACCTGAAAATCCAGGGATCGCCGGGCGGTCGATTTGCGTCGGAGGATATGTACACATGTCGAACCACGATCGGCTGTGGCACCTCGAGCGCGCCAGCCTCCTCCGCGCGCTCACGCCCGACCAGCGCCGGCGCCTCGAACCCGAGATCCGGACGCTCCAGGTGCGCCGCGGCGAGGGGATCTACGCGCCGGGCGACCCGGGCGAGGAGCTGTTCATCGTCAAGACGGGCGTCGTGAAGCTCTCCACGACGACGTCCGACGCGCGGGAGGTCATTCTCGCGTTCGTGAACCCGGGCGAGACCTTCGGCGAACTGGCCGTCGTGGACGACACGCCCCGCGACCACCGGGCCGAGGCGCACGAGGACGCCGTGGTCTGCGGCGTTCGCCGCGACCTCGTGGTGGCGCTCGTGCGCGAGGCCCCCGAGGTGGCTCTCCAGCTCAACCGGATACTGGGGGATCGGGTGCGGGCGCTGCGCAGCCGGGTCGAGGAGCTGCTGTGCAAGAGCGCCGAGGTGCGCGTGGCCCGGGCGCTCGTGGATCTCGCCGAAGCGCACGGCATTGCCGACGCGGAAGGGGTGCTGGTTCCCCTGCGCCTGAGCCAGCGCGATCTCGCCAACCTCGCGGGGCTGAGCCGCGAAACGGTCAACGCCGTGCTGCAGGCTCTCCGGGCCCGGTCGCTCGTCGAGGCGGACCGCCGCAGCATCCGAATCCGCCAGCCCGCCCGGCTGCGCGCCCTGTGCTAGAAAAATGGGGTCAGACCCCGTTTTCCCGCCGGCTTAGTCTCGGTTCGCGGGGAGAATGGGGTCTGTCCGCGTTTTTCCCCACAGCACGGTCGCTTCGCGTCCGGTCCGCGCGTAGTACGCCGCGGCGATCCGGCGGGACGCGCCGGCCTCGCGCCCGCGCCGGGCGAGCGCGACGATCGCGCCGCCGAACCCCCCGCCCGTCAGCCGGGCGCCGAAGACGTCGGGGTCGGCGGCCGCCGCGGCCACCAGGGCGTCGATCTCCGGCGTCGACACGTCGAAGTCGTCGCGCATCGAGGCGTGCGAGGCGGCGAACAGCGCGCCGGCGCGCTCCAGGTCGTCGGCGCGCAACGCCCGCACCATCTCCACCACGCGGGCGCTCTCGGTCACCACGTGGCGGGCCCGCCGGTCGAGGGGCGGCGGCAGCGCGTCGATCCGCGAGACCTCGCCGGCCGCCACGTCGCACAGCAGCGACACGCCGAGCCGCGCCGCTGCGCGTTCGCATTCGTCCCGCCGCGTGCGGTACTCGCCGCCGGCGTGACCGTGACGCTGGCCGGAGTCGATGACGAGCAGCGCGGCGTCCGGCGGGATCGGCACGGCCTCGGTGGCCAGCGTGCGCGTGTCGATGCGCAGCGCCTCGCCCGGGCGTCCGCAGCTCGCGACGAGCTGGTCCATGATGCCGACCGGCGCCCCGACGAACTCGCGCTCGACGCGCTGGCCCGCCAGCGCCAGCGCCACGTCGTCGATCGGCAGGCCGCAGGCGGCGCGCCACGCGCGCAGGACCGCCACCTCGAGCGCGGCGCTCGACGCCAGGCCGGCGCCCGCGGGCACGGTCGAGGTCAGGCGGAGGTCGGCGCCGCAGATCGTGTGGCCCAGCCGCGCGAGCACCCACGTCACGCCCTGCACGTAATCGAGCCAGCCCCGGCCCCGCGTCTCGTCGCCGAGCCGGTACTCCATGGGACCGGTCTCGTCCGAGAACCCGGCGCTCCAGACGCGCACACGGTCGTCCCCGCGCGGCGCGAGCGCGACAACGGTCTTGTGCGGGACGAGCGTCGGCAGGACGAGGCCGCCGTTGTAGTCGGTGTGCTCGCCGATCAGGTTCACGCGACCGTGGGCCTCGGACGCGATCGCGGCGGGCCGGCCGTAGAGGGTTTCGAAGTCGGGAAGGCTCATGGCTCAGGGCTCATGCCGGCTCAGGGCTCAGGGCCCAGGGCCCTCGGTTCAGCGTGAGAGTGTGACACATCCTGAGCCGTGAGCCGTGAGCCGTCAGCGTCAGTACCGATAGTGCTCGGGCTTGTACGGCCCCTCGACCGGCACGCCGATGTAGTCGGCCTGCTGCCCGGTGAGCGTCGTCAGCTTGACGCCGAGGTGGTCGAGGTGCAGCCGAGCCACTTCCTCGTCGAGCTTCTTCGGCAGCACCGTGACCGTCTTGCCGTACTGCTCGGCGTGGGCGTGCAGGTCGAGCTGTGCCATCACCTGGTTGGTGAACGACGAGGACATCACGAAGCTCGGGTGTCCCGTCGCGCAGCCGAGGTTGAGGAGCCGCCCCTCGGCCAGCACCATCACGCTGTGGCCGTCGGGGAAGCGCCACTCGTCGTACTGCGGCTTGATGTTGATCCGCTGCACGCCGGGCACCTTCTTCAGGCCGGCCATGTCGATCTCGTTGTCGAAGTGGCCGATGTTGCCGACGATGGCCTTGTCCTTCATCCGCGCCATGTATTCGGCGGTGATGATGTTGTAGTTGCCCGTGGCGGTGACGAAGACGTCGGCCCGCTCGACCATGGCCTCGAGCGTGTTGACCTCGTAGCCCTCCATCGCCGCCTGCAGCGCGCAGATCGGGTCGATCTCGGTGACGACCACGCGGCAGCCCTGGCCGCGCAGCGCCTGGGCGCAGCCCTTGCCCACCTCGCCGTAGCCGCAGACCACGGCGACCTTGCCGCCGAGCATGACGTCGGTCGCGCGCATCAGGCCGTCGGGCAGCGAATGCCGGCAGCCGTAGACGTTGTCGAACTTGCTCTTGGTCACCGAGTCGTTCACGTTGATCGCCGGAAAGAGCAGCGTGCCGGCCTCGGCCATCTGGTAGAGCCGGTGGACGCCCGTCGTGGTCTCTTCGCTCACGCCGCGGATGCCGGCGGCAATCGCCGTCCAGAGGCCCGGATGCGCCTTCAGCTCGGCGCGCAGGGTGTCGAGGATGACGCCCCACTCCTCGGGGTCGTTGGCCGGGTCGAACGCCGGCACCTGGCCGGCCTGCTCGAACGCGTGCGCTTTGTGCACGAACAGCGTCGCGTCGCCGCCGTCGTCGACGATGAGCGTCGGCCCGTGGCCGTCGGGCCAGACGAGCGCCTCCTTCGTGCACCACCAGTAGTCCTGGAGCGATTCGCCCTTCCAGGCGAACACCGGAGTCCCGCGCGGCGCGGCCGTGGTGCCGCCCGCCTCGGGACGGCCCACGACGACCGCCGCCGCGGCGTGGTCCTGGGTCGAGAAGATGTTGCACGACACCCAGCGCACGTCGGCGCCCAGGGCGCCCAGCGTCTCGATCAGCACCGCCGTCTGGACGGTCATGTGCAGGCTGCCCATGATCCGCGCCCCGGCGAGCGGCTGCTGGCCGGCGTAGCGCGCGCGCAGGGCCATCAACCCCGGCATTTCCTGCTCGGCGAGCCGGATCTCCTGGCGGCCGTAGTCGGCCAGCGCGAGGTCCTTCACCTTGTACGGAACCCGGCCGGCGTGGGCGGCGGCCTCGAACGGATGGACGCGTTCAGTCACGACAGTCATGCGTTATCTCCCCTTCAGAAAACGGCTCATGGCTCACGGCTCACGGCTCACGGCTCACGGCCTTGGCTCGCCGTAGCGGCCTGCTTCAGGCCGCGAAGGCGGCTCAGGGCTCACGTTCACGCTCGTTCACGGCGCGTGCCGCCGACGCCGGCGCCGACCGGCGCGAGGCCGGCGGCGACGGGCGCGCGCGCGCCGATCGCCACGAAGAGCGTCGGCCCCTTCACGCCGGGCTCGGACGGCAGCGTGCGCACGCGGACGCGCTCGAAACCCGCGTCGGCGAGATCGGCGGTGATGCGCGCTTCGGAGAAGCCGAGCCACACATGGCCCATCTGCTGCTTGTACTCCTCGCGGGCGTGCGGCAGCATGTCGACGACGAGCAGCCGGCCGCCCGGCTTCAGGACGCGCGCGGTCTCGCGCAGCACGACGCCCGGCTGCGCCAGGTGGTGCAGCACCAGCACGAGCGCCGCGGCGTCGAGCTCGCCCTCCTCGATCGGCAGCGCCTCGAGCTCGCCCCGCCGGAGGGTGACGTTGTCGAACTCCCGCAGCCGCTCGCGCGCGGCCTGCAGCATCTCGCTCGAGCCGTCGACGGCAATCACGCGGCCGACATAGGGCGCGAGACCCTCGGCCAGCTGGCCGGTGCCGCAGCCGAGATCGCCGACGACCATCTCGGGATCGAGGAACCCGAACGTGGCCCGCATCCAGAAGTGGCGGCCGAACAGCTCGTCACGCACGCGGTCCCATTCGCTCGCCGACTCCGAGAAGAACTCCTGCGACTTCGACCGCCGGCTGCGCAACACGCCCTTCAGCCGGTGCGCGTCCTGCTCGGCGGCCGGCGACGCGGCAATCGGCTCGCGCACGGCCAGCCAGAGCGTACGGGCGCCGCTGCCGTCGGCGAGCGCGCTCGTGTAGAAGCGGCTCGTGCCGTCGCGCCGCGAGGTGAGGAGGGCCGCGTCGGTCAGCACCTTCAGGTGGCGGCTGACCGTCGACTGCGGCAGCTGCAGCACCTCGCACAGCTCCGACACCGTCAGCTCCTGCCGCTCGAGCAGCAGTAGCATGCGACCGCGCGTCGCGTCGGCCAGCGCCGAGAGGTGATCGAAGATGGGAGCGTGCGTCATTAATCCGTAAATCCGGATGAAATGGTAATACAGAAACGTTCGACCCGTCAAGAGGCATGCTAAAATATTGATACTTAAACGTTTATATGACTTCTAGCGATCGCGTTCGCGCCGTCAACGACCGTCCGGTCTCCCCCGCCGGCCGGTACGTCCTCTATTGGATGACCGCCAGCCGGCGCCTCGCCTGGAGCTTCGCGCTCGACCGCGCCGTGGCCTGGGCGCGCGAGCTGAAGCGCCCGCTGATGGTCCTCGAGGCCCTTCGCTGCGACTACCCGTGGGCGAACGATCGGTTGCACCGCTTCGTGCTCGACGGGATGGCGGACCACGCGGCGCAGCTCGCGCGCGGCCCGGTGCGCTACTACCCGTACGTGGAGCCCGCGCGCGGGCACGGGCGCGGGCTGCTCGCCGCGCTGGCCGCTGACGCCGCGCTCGTCGTGACCGACGACTACCCCGCGTTCTTCCTCCCGCGCATGATCACCGCGGCCGGCGAGCGCCTGTCGGTGCGGCTCGAGGCCGTCGACGCCCACGGCCTCGTGCCGGTGCGGGCGGCCGGCCGCGAGTTCGCGCGCGCGCACGCGTTCCGCGCGTACCTCCAGCGCACGCTCCGCGAGCGCCTGCGGGACCTGCCGGTCGAGGCGCC
>JAHECP010000342.1 GCA_024641665.1 Acidobacteriota bacterium | reverse complement strand
GGTGAACTGAGTCTTGACCTCAATGATGCGCGCCGCCAACGTCCGGTGCAGGGCGTCTCACTCGCCGGCCTGCTGCGCCGGTGGCTGTTAAGTTAACGCCTATGCCCCTGACCCCTGACCCTTGACCCCTGACCCCTGACCCCTGAAGCCTGCCTACAGGCTCCAGCGCAGCAGGACCGACCCCACGGTGAAGCCGGCGCCGACCGACGCCAGCAGCACCAGATCGCCCGTCTTCAGCCGCCCTTCGCGGATGGCGTCCTCGAGCGCGAGCGGGATGGTGGCCGCCGTGGTGTTGCCGTACCTCTCGAGATTGATGATGACGGTGCGCTCGTCGAAGCCGAGGCGATCGGCGGCGGCCTCGATGATGCGGCGGTTGGCCTGGTGCGAGACGAACAGGCTCACGTCGGTGGGCGCCAGTCCGTGGTCGGCGAGCACGCGGCGCGAGATCTCCTCGGTCTTGCGGACGGCGAACTTGAACACGGTGGCGCCGTCCTGCTTCACGTAGTGCAGGCGCGCGTCGACGGTCTCGTGGGAGGCCGGCCGCAGACTGCCGCCGGCCGGCATCTGCAGGGCCGGGCCGCCGCTGCCGTCGATCTCGTTCGCGACGCCCAGGATGTGCGGCTCGCCGTCTCCGGCCGGCGCCAGCACCACGGCACCGGCGCCGTCGCCGAACAGCACGCAGGTCGCGCGGTCCTGGTAGTCGATGATGCTCGACATGACGTCGGCGCCGACGACGAGCGCGTACTCGTGCAGGCCGCTCGCCACCATCTGCAGGCCGACCGACAGCGAGAAGGTGAAGCCCGAGCAGGCCGCGCCCAGGTCGAAGCCCCACGCGTGCGCCGCGCCGAGCTTGTGCTGCAGCAGGCACGCCGTGCTCGGGAACATCATGTCGGGCGTCGTGGTGCCGACGACGATGAAGCCGATGTCGGCCGGGGTGATCCCGGCCTGCGCGATCGCCTTGAGCGCGGCCTCCTTCGCCAGGTCCGAGGTCGCCACCCCGGGGTCGACGATGTGCCGCTCCCGGATGCCGGTGCGCTGCAGGATCCACTCGTTGGAGGTGTCGACCATCTTCTCGAGGTCGGCGTTGGTCAGCAGCCGGGGCGGCACGTAGGTGGCCAACCCGGCGATCTTGACGCGTCGCAGCGCGACGGACGGTCGCGTCACCACAGCTTCGAATCCTTTCCCGGAGCGGTCAGGCCGAAGTACTCGTATGCGCGCGGGGTCGCCACACGGCCCCGGGGCGTGCGGTCGAGGAACCCGATCTGCATGAGGAAGGGCTCGTAGATGTCCTCGATGGCGTCCTTCTCTTCGCTGAGCGCGGCGGCGATGGTGCCGAGCCCCACCGGACCGCCGCCGAACTTGTCGATGATCGTCCGGAGCAGGCGCCGGTCGATGTCGTCGAAGCCCAGGGCGTCCACGTCGAGCAGCTGCAGGGCATCCAGGGCGACCGGCTCGGTGATGGCGCCGTCGGCGCGCACCTGCGCGAAGTCGCGCACGCGGCGCAGCAGCCGGTTCGCCACGCGCGGCGTGCCGCGCGAGCGCCGCGCGATCTCGCGCGCGGCCGGCGGGTCGATCGCCACGCTCATGATGCGCGCCGAGCGGCGCACGATCTCCTCGATGTCCCGCGCGCCGTAGAAATCGAGCCGGTGGACGATGCCGAACCGCGCGCGCAGGGGCGAGGTGAGCAGCGACGTCCGCGTCGTCGCCCCGACCAGCGTGAAGGGCTGCACCGGCACCTTCACCGAGCGCGCGCTCGGGCCCTGGCCGATGACGATGTCGAGCTCGTAGTCTTCCATGGCCGGGTAGAGGATCTCCTCGATCACCGGACTCATGCGGTGGATCTCGTCGATGAAGAGGACCTCGCGCGGCTGCAGGTTGGTCAGCATCGCGGCGAGGTCGCCCGGCTTCTCGAGGACGGGCCCCGCCGTGGCGCGCACGGCCACGCCCAGCTCGTTCGCGATCACGTAGGCGAGCGTGGTCTTCCCGAGACCGGGCGGGCCGTACAGCAGGACGTGGTCGAGCGCCTCGCCGCGCTGGCGCGCGGCGGTCACCGACACCTCGAGGTTCTCGCGCACGCGGTCCTGCCCGATGTACTCGTCCAGCGTGCGCGGGCGCAGCCCCACCTCGTACTGCGCGTCCTCGTCGCCCCGGGTCGCCGACACCAGCCGATCGTCCGTCATCGCGTGAGCGCCTTCAGCACCTCGCGCAGGCTCGTCTCGAACGACGCGTCGCCCGCGGTCCCGAGCACCCGGTCGATCGCCTTCTCGGCGGCCGCGCGGTGGTAGCCGAGGTTGACGAGCGCCGAGAGCAGGTCGTCGCGCAGCTCCTCACCGTCGGGCGCCGGCGCCGGCGCGCCCGCCCCCGCCACGAGGTGCGCCGGCAGCCGGTCCCGCAGCTCCAGCCCGATGCGCTCGGCGGTCTTCTTGCCGACCCCCGGAATCGCCGTCAGCCTGGCGGTGTCCTGGCTGCGCACCGCCCGCACGAGGTCCGCCGGCTCGATGCCCGAGAGCACGGCGAGCGCGAGGCGCGGGCCGATGCCGCTGATCGCGATGAGACGCTCGAAGAGCAGCAGCTCGAGCGGCGTGGCGAAGCCGAACAGCGCCAGCGCCTCCTCGCGCACGTGCGTGTGGATGCGGAGGGCCACCTCGGCGCCGGGCTCGCCCAGCGTGTAGAAGGTCGACAGCGGCACCGCCACGTCGTAGCCCACGCCGTGGACGTCCAGCGTGATCCGGTTGGGGTGCTTCTCGAGCAGCCGTCCCCTGAGAAACGCGATCATGACCGAGCTCCCGGCCCGCCGCGCGCCCGGCCCTGAAGGCGAGGCGGCACCCTCACGCCTTCCCGGGCTCGGCCGGCCGGTACTGGCGCCAGCTCCGCGCGCCACGCGCGACGCCGCGCCGGCCGGCCGCCACGGCGGGCGGCGCCGCGAGCGGACGGCTGTGGAGGTGGCAGATGGCCACCGCGAGCGCGTCGGCCACGTCGTGCGGCGACGGCACCGCGTCGAGGCCGAGCAGCAGCCGGACCATGCTCTGCACCTGGCGCTTGTCGGCGCGG
>JAHECP010000172.1 GCA_024641665.1 Acidobacteriota bacterium | reverse complement strand
CGCGGCGCTCGGCGCGCTTCCCGGCATCGCTGCGGTCGTGGAGCGCGCGGCCGACATTGAAGAAGGAGGGGAGGATCCGCCCGACCTCGCCCGCCTCCGCCGCAACCTCTTCGCGCTGGATGATCGTGAGGGGACTGGGGAGGGCGCGACCGGCGCCGTTCCCGCTCCAGACGCCGTAGGGGCCGGCTTCAGCCGGCCCGACCACGTCACTTTCTTCTCCGCCCCCGGCGAAGGCCGCGAGGCCGTGGAGATGGCCCGCCGCGTGCTCGAGGAGGCGCGCCGCGGCGTCCGCTTCGACGAGATGGGCATCGTCCTCCGCGCGCCGCTGGCGTACGCGGGCCTGCTCGAGAGCGCGCTCGGCCGCGCGGGCGTGCCCGCGTGGTTCGCGCGCGGCACCGCCACGCCGCATCCCGCCGGCCGCGCGTTTCTCGCGCTCCTCGCGTGCGCGGCCGAAGGTCTGTCGGCGCGCCGCTTCGCCGAGTACGTGTCGCTCGGCCAGGTGCCCGTGCCGGACGAGACGGGCGCGCCGCCGGCGATCGCGCCCGTGTGGGTGCCGGCCGACACCGACGAACAACCGCTCCCCGCGCCCGCCGAAGCCGCGGCGGAACCGGCGCCCGCCGGCCAGCTCTCGCTCTTCGACGACGACAAAACACCCGTCGCGCAGGGCTTCAGCCCTGCGCCTCCGCAGCCCCCCGCCTTCGCGCCACGCGCTACGGCGGGCAAGCCAGTCCCCGACTCGGATGAAGCCCCCGTCCTCGAAGGCACGCTGCGCGCGCCGTGGAAATGGGATCACCTGCTCGTCGAGTCGTCTGTGATTGGCGGCGGGCGCGAGCGGTGGGCGCGGCGGTTCGACGGCCTCGCGCAGGAGCTCGGGCGCAAGCGAGACGAGGCGGCCAAGGAGGAGCCCGACTCGGCGCGCGTGCACCGCTACGCGCGCGACATTCGCGACCTCGAGCACCTGCGGCGCTTCGCGCTGCCCGTCGTCGACGCGCTCGCCGCGCTGCCCGTGCGCGCGGCGTGGGACGGCTGGCTCGACGCGCTCGAACGCCTCGCGCCGATGGTGCTGCGCCGGCCCGATCGCGTGCTGGCCGTGCTGGCCGAGCTGAGGCCCATGGCGGCCGTCGGGCCCGTCACGCTCGAGGAGGTGCAGCACGTGCTCGCCGAGCGGCTCGCCGTGACGCGCGAGGAGCCGCCGAAGCGCCGCTACGGACGCGTCTTCGTCGGCGCGCCCGACCAGCTGCGCGGCCGCCGCTTCAAGGTCGTCTTCGTGCCCGGCCTCGCCGAGCGCATCTTTCCGCAACGCGCGCGGCAAGACCCGCTGCTGCTCGACGACCTGAGACGCCACCTTACCGGTACAGAGGCCGGAGGCCAGGGACCAGAGGCCGGAGCAGATCACACTGTCACGCTGCCGGCCTCCGGCCCCCGGCCTCCGGTCCTCCCCCTGCCCACGCGCGAGGACCGCGCGGCGGCCGAGCGCGCGCTGCTGCGGCTGGCGGCCGGCGCGGCGTCCGAGCGGCTCCACCTCTCGTACCCGCGCATGGACCTCACCGAGTCGCGCCCGCGCGTGCCGTCGTTCTACGCGCTCGACGTCGAGCGCGCGCTCACCGGCCGCGTGCCCGACTTCAAGGAGCTCGAGGACCAGGCGTTCCTCCAGGCCGAGGCGCGCCTCGCGTGGCCGGCGCCGCCCGACCCCGCGCGCGCCATCGACGACACCGAGCACGACCTCGCCGTGCTCGGCGGGCTGCTCAAGCTCGGTCGCCCCGGCGACGCCAAAGGCCGCGCGCGCTATCTCTTCGAGCTGAACCCCACGCTGCGGCGCTCGCTCCTGCGGCGCTACGCGCGCTGGCAGAAGAAGTGGTCGCCGGCCGACGGCCTCTACAGGCCCGGCGCCGGCGCGATCGAGGCGCTCGAGAAGCACCGGCTGTCGGCGCGCGCCTACTCGGTCTCGGCGCTCCAGAAGTACGCCGTCTGCCCGTACCAGTTCCTGCTGTCGGCGATCCACCGCCTCGAGCCGCGCAAGGAGATCGTGCCGCTCGAGAAGATGGATCCCCTCACGCGCGGGTCGATCTTCCACCGCGTCCAGGCCGAGCTGATGCGCGCGCTCCAAAAGAAGCGCAAGCTGCCGGTGGTCGCCGCCAACCTGCGCGACGCGCAGCGTCTGCTCGACCGCACCCTCGACCAGGTGGCCGCCGACGAGAAGGAGATCCTGGCGCCCGCGATCGACCGGGTGTGGCGCGACGAGATCGAGTCCATGCGCGCCGACCTGCGCGGCTGGCTCCAGCGCGTGGCCGACGAGGGCGGCGAGTGGACGCCCATCCACGCCGAGCTCGGCTTCGGCTTCCCGCCCGGCGAGGGCCGCGACCCCGCCAGCGTCGCGACGGAGGCCGTCCTGGACGGCAAGTGGCGGCTGCACGGCTACGTCGATCTGATCGAAGAGAAGACGGGACTGGGGACTGGGGACTCGGGGCTCGGGCGGGAGACGGGACGCGCGGCTGAACGCGACCCGAAGCTCGTGAAGTCGGACTCGAAGAGCTCGACGCAGCGTCGCAGCGTGACGGCTCCCGGTCCCCAGTCCCCAGCCCCCAGTCCCCAGTTGCGCGTGACCGACCACAAGACCGGCAAGGCGCGCGCCGAAGAGGGCTTCATCGTGGGCGGCGGCGAGTACCTCCAGCCCGTGCTCTACGGCATGGCGGTGGAGCAGGCGCTCGGCGCCCCGGTGTCGTTGGCGCGCCTCTTCTACTGCACCGCGGCCGGCGGCTTCGCCGAGCGCGCCGTCGCGCTCGGCCAGATGGAGCGCCGCCACGGCCTCGAGGTGCTCGAGATCGTCGACCGCGCCGTGGGCCAGGGCTTCATGTCTCCGGCGCCCAGGGAGGGCGCGTGCCAGTGGTGCGACTTCCGCGAGGTCTGCGGCCCGAACGAGGAGCTGCGCGCCGGCCGCAAGCCGCGCATCGGACCGACGGATGACTTGGAGGCGCTTCGTAAACTCCCATGAGCCGTGAGCCGTGAGTCCTGAGCCGTTAGTCGACCAGCCCGCCCGCGATCGAATCCGCCACGCGCTCGACGACACGATGATCGTCGAGGCGGCGGCCGGCACCGGCAAGACCAGCGAGCTGGTCCACCGCATCGTCAACGTGCTGGCCGACGGCCGCGCGCGCGTCGATCGGATCGTCGCGGTGACCTTCACGGAGAAGGCCGCCGGCGAGCTGAAGCTGCGCCTGCGCGCCGGCCTCGAGCGCGCCCGCGCCGGCGTCGTGGCGGAACGCTCGTCCCTGAGCCCTGAGCCCTTGGCCGTGAGTCCGAGCCCCCAGTCCCCCACCTCCGCCAAGGCTACGGTGGGCAAGCCAGCCCCCAGTCCCCAGTCCCCGGCCTCTACGCTGTTCCACCTCGAGCACGCCCTGGCGCACCTGGAGGAGGCGCACGTCAGCACCATCCACGGCTTCTGCGCCGAGCTCCTGCGCGAGCGGCCCGTCGAGGCGCGGATCGACCCCCGCTTCGAGGTGCTCACCGAGGCCGATGCCGAGCGGCTGTACGCGCAGGCGTTCGACCTGTGGCTGCAGACCGAGCTCGAAGATCCCCCCGAAGGCGTGCGGCGATCGCTCCGGCGCACGTCGCGCTTCTCGCGCTTCGCCGATCCCGACCAGGGGAGCGGCCCCACCGACCGGTTGCGCCGCGCCGGCTGGGCGCTGTGCGACTGGCGCGACTTCCCGGCCGAGTGGACGCGCGAGCCGTTCGACCGCCGGGCGGTCATCGACGAGATGGTCGCGCACCTGCACGCGTTCGCGGACCTCGCCGAGCGCGCGCAGAACAAGAAGAAGGACGGCCTCTACTTCCACACGTGGCCGGCGCGGCAGCTCAGCCAGGACATCCGGTCGGCCGAGAAGACGGGCGCGCGCGACTACGACGGCGTCGAGGCCGCGCTCGTGGACCTCGCCTCCGACTACCGGTTCAAGAAGGACGTGCGCAAGGGGTACGGCGCCGAGTACGCGCCGGGCGTGACGCGCGCCTCGGTCCTCAACGCGCACGCCGGCTTGGTGGACATCCTCGAGCACTTCAGGAACCTGGCCGACGCCGACCTCGCGGCGCTCCTGCAGGCGGAGCTCTTCGGCTCGATCGCGCGCTACCAGGCGCTCAAGGACGAGGAGGGGCGGCTCGACTTCGTGGACCTGCTCGTCCGCGCGCGCGATCTCGTCAGGGACCGCGCCGAGGCGCGCGCCGACTTCCAGCGCCGCTTCACGCACCTCTTCGTGGACGAGTTCCAGGACACCGACCCCCTGCAGGCCGAGCTGCTGCTCCTCCTCTCGGCCGACGACCCCGCCGTCCAGGACTGGCGCCAGGTCACCCCCGTCCGCGGCAAGCTCTTCATCGTCGGCGACCCGAAGCAGTCGATCTATCGCTTCCGCCGCGCCGACGTGGCCGTGTACCAGGAGGTGCGCGACCTGCTCGCCGCGCGCGGCGCGCGCGTCGAGCAGCTCACGACCAGCTTCCGGTCGGCGCCGTCGATCCAGCGCGTGGTGAACGCCGCGTTCGCGCCCGTGATGACGGGCAGCCGCGACACCCTGCAGGCCGACTACGTGCCGCTCGCCGCCTGGCGCCCCGACCCGGAGGGCCAGCCCGCGATCGTGGCGCTCCCCGTGCCCGAGCCGTACGGCAGGCGGCGGATCGCGGGCACCGCCATCGACAAGTCGCTCCCCGACGCCGTCGGCGCCTTCATCGAGTGGCTCGTCGAGAAGAGCGGCTGGACCGTCACCGAGCGCCGGCCCGAGTACGGTGGCCCGGCCTCCGCGCTCCGCGCTTCGGCGGGGCAAGCCGTGAGCCCCGAGTCCTCCCTGAGCCCTGAGCCGTCAGCCGTGAGCCGTGTCGAAGCCCGCGTTCCCCTCGCCCCGCGCCACATCTGCATCCTTTTCCGCCGCTTCGACAGTTGGGGGCGCGACGTGACGCGCGACTACGTCGCGGCGCTCGAGGCGCGCGGCGTCCCGCACCTGCTCGTCGGCGGCAAGACCTTCCACGCGCGCGAGGAGGTCGAGACCATGCGCGCCGCGATCGCCGCCGTCGAGTGGCCCGACGACGAGCTGTCGGTATTCGCCGCCGTGCGCGGCTCGCTCTTCGCCGTGTCCGACGAGCTGCTGCTCGAGTACCGCACCCGCTTCGGCCGCCTGCATCCCTTCAGGATTCCGGAGGAGGCCAGGGGCCAGAGGCCAGAGGCCGGGGAAGAGCACACCGTCACGGCCCCGGTCTCCGGCCCCCGGCCTCCGACCTCTGAGTCCCCAGTCCCCCGCCTTCGCCAAGGCTACGGCGGGCAAGCGAGTCCCCAGTCCCCGCACGCGGCCAGCGAGGCTGGCCGCTTCGCCCCGATCGCCTCCGTCCTGGCGCTCCTCGCCGACCTCCATCGCCGGCGCAACGAGGTGCCCGTCACCGAGACCATCGGGCGGCTGCTGGCCGAGACGCGCGCGCACGCGGGCTTCGTGCTGCGGCCCTCGGGCGAGCAGGCGCTGGCCAACGTGCTGCAGATCGCCGAGCTCGCGCGGCAGTACGAGAGCGCGGGCGGCATCTCGTTCCGCGGCTTCGTCGAGAAGCTGCGCGAGGAGGCGGAGGAGGGCGAGACCTCCGAGGCGCCGATTCTCGAGGAGGGCAGCGACGGCGTGCGCCTGATGACCGTGCACAAGGCCAAGGGCCTCGAGTTCCCCGTGGTGATCCTGGCCGACATCACCGCGAAGCTGGCGCGGACGACGGCGAGTCGGTACGTCGACGGGGAGCGACGGCTGTGCGCGCTGCGGCTGGCCGGGTGGGCGCCGCTCGATCTCCTCGAGCACGAGGCGCTCGAGGTGGAGCGCGACCGTGCCGAGGGCGTGCGGCTCGCCTACGTCGCCGCCACCCGCGCGCGCGATCTCCTCGTCGTGCCCGCCGTGGGCGACGAGCCCTATCCCGTGGAAGGCTGGGTCGCGCCGCTCAACGCGGCCGTCTATCCCGCGTCCGACCGCCGCCGCGACGCCGAGCCCGCGCCTGGCTGTCCGACGTTCGGGAGAGACACCGTCCTCGAGCGCCCCGACGGCGACCCCGCCACCTCGCTCACCGTCGCCCCCGGCCTGCACGAACTCCAGGGGTCAGCGGTCAGGGGTCAGGAGGCAGTAGGGGCCGGCTTCAGCCGGCCCGACCACAGTCCCCAGCGCCCCACCTCCGCCAAGGCTACGGTGGGCAAGCCAGTTCCCAGTCCCCAGTCCCCAGCCCCCAGTCCCGACGATCCGTATGCAGTCGCCTGGTGGGACCCCCACGTCCTCGACCTCGGCCGCGAGGGCCGCTACGGCCTGCGCCAGGAAGACCTCATCGGCAAGGACGCCCCCGCCGACCTCGTCGCGCGGGACCTCGCCGCGTATCTCGCGTGGCGCGACGCCCGCGCCGCCGCCGTGAAGTCCGGCAAGGAGCCCTCGCTCCGCGTCCGCACCGTCACCGAGTTTGTGACGGCGAGCCCCCAAGCCCCAGCGCTCAAGCCCCAGTCTGGGCCTGCCGCAGATCTGAGCCCCCAGTCCCAAGTCCCCAGTCCCCACGATGTGACCGTCCTCGACGTGCCCCGCGTCGCCGAGCGCCCCTCCGGCGCGCGGTTCGGCGCGCTGGTGCACGCCGTGCTGGCGCTCGTCGCGCTCGACGCCGGCGCCGGCGCCGTGCGCGAGATGGCCGAGCTGCAGGGCCGTATTCTCGGCGCGCCGCCGGACGAGATCGCGGCGGCCACCGAGGTCGTCGGCGTCGTGCTTGGCCACGACATCCTGAAGCGCGCAACCGCCGCGGCCGCTGCCGGCCGGTGCCGCCGCGAGTCGCCGCTCGTCGTCCGCGCGGAAGACGGCACGCTGCTCGAGGGCACCGTGGACCTCGCCTTCGAGGAGGACGGCCGCTGGGTGGTGGTGGACTTCAAGACCGATCGCGAGCTGGAGGAACAGCTCGACGCCTACCGCCGGCAGGTGCGCCTCTACGCCGACGTCATCGCGCGCGTCACCGGTGCGCCCGCCGACGCGATCCTGATGAGAATCTGAGCACGCTCGCAGCGCACACCTTTAGGTGTGCGCCTGACGTGCGCCCGCGGGTCTACAACACGCCGAACACCCGCTCCGCGTTGAACCGCAGCGGCGGCAGGACCGGTGAGGCGACAACATTCGCGCCCGACGCGCGCACGAGCAGCGCGTAGCCGCCCTCACGCAACCCGTGGATCTCGACCTGCCGTGTCGCCGGATCCACGATCCAGCACTCGGGTACGCCGTAGCGCGCGAACAGCTGCATCTTCCGACCCCGGTCGGTCTCGGCCGTCGGCGGCGAGAGCACCTCGACGACCACGTCCGGTGCGCTCCTGATGGACCGATCCATCGCCACGAGGTGTCGCCGCGCGGCCGTGAAGAACACCACGTCCGGCTGCACGACGTCGTAGTCCGAGAAGACGATGTCGAGGGGCGCGGCGAGCGCGAGGCCGCCGTACACGCACGCGACGGCGCGCAAGAGCTCGAAGACGTTCAGCACGACGACCTGGTGGAATGGCAGCGGAGACGGGACCACGAGCGCCTCGCCGTCGTAGAGCTCGTGCCGACGCCCGTCCTGGGGCGCGCGCTCCAGATCGGCATAGCTCACCCGCGGTCGAACGTGCCCCCTGGGCGTCATCTCACCGTCTTCTTCCTGCACGAGGCGCGCCAGCGGCGGTGTTCTGGATCGCGCCGGAACCGGCGATCTCTCGGCGGGCGCGTGGCAGGAACTTCCACCAGAGGTGTGATCTCGCTGGCAAGAACTGCCGCGCCCGTAGAGCGGGACCAGTCCTTCTATGGTTCCTTCCGTGGCGATTTCCGCGGCGGTTCTGTGGTCATTCGCCACGCCCAGCGCCTCGAGCCCCGGCCCCCAGTCCCCAGTCCCCAGCCCCCAGTCCCGAGTCCCGGGTCCCGGGTCTACTCGGTCTTCGCCCCTTTCCCCGTGAGCTTCTTGTAGTAGGAGTGCGACGTGTAGAGCGCGGCCACCGGGTTGTGTCCGAGCACCCGGTCCTTGGTCACGAGCACCGTGACCGGCGCCTTGGAGTGCATGAAGAACAGGCTGTCGTGGCCGACGCACAGGCCGACGACGACGTTGAGCTCGGTGCCGACCTTGGCGAGGAGCGCGGCCTGGCCGACCGGCGAGCACATCGCCTCGAACTCGCCCGGGTGGACCTTCTCGTCGTCTCTGACGCCGATCTTCTCCTTGTCGATCGAGCCGGCCTTGCAGCACGCCGAGAACACCTCGAACCCGCCGGCGAGGAAGATCTCGCGCGCGGCCTTCGCTTCGTCCATGAGGCCGACGCAGTGCGCGACGCCGAGCTTCGTCACGCCGAGGCGCCGCGCGAAGTCCATGATCTCCTCGACGCGCGTGCGGCGGCAGTAGCCCGCCGATTCGGTCCGCGCCGACTCGACGGCCAGCCGGCGCAGGTCGTCGCGCTCGAGGTACGCGCGCTCGACCTCCGCGAACAGCTCCTGCTCGGCCGGCATCGGACAGAAGTCGGGCAGCCGCTTCGTGTCCGGCGCCGACAGACAGCCCTTCACGCCGCAGAGCGCGCATTCCGGGCCGGTGTAGGTGGGCATGGGATTTCCTGTTCAGGGGTGCAAGGTGCAACGTGCACCAGGTGCACCGCGGTGCGTGGTGGCGCGGGGCTTCGATGGCGCGCAGCGTCATTCAATCCGACGCTGAACGAGGATGCGCCCCAGCGTCAGGCCGGTGCCTCCTGGCGCCCAGCCCCCAGTCCCCAGTCCCCAGTCCCCTCGTTCTTACCCCGTCACTCTGAACGGCAGTATCGGCTGGCCCTCGAACATCGTCGTGGGCAGCTCGAACTCCATGCGCGGCGCGTAGAGCGTGCGCGCCGCCTCGAGCTCGTCCAGGATCTCCTCGGCGAGCGCGGCGGGGGAGGCCACGCGGACGAACGGGCCGAAGCCCAGGATCCAGCTGCGCAGCGACCAGTCGTCGCACACCCGCAGCGACATCCGCAGCGAGCCGTCCGCCTGCATCGCGATCTTCTGCGACGGGTGCCAGCGGCGTTCCTTCACGTAGGGCGCCACGCGCGCGGCGAACTCCAGCTCGATCCGCTGCGGCGGCCCCGTGTGGGCGCCGAGCGAGTGCGGGAACGCCTCGGCCTCCAGCTCCTTCGGCCCCTCGAACGACTCCTCGAGCACCGCCAGCGTCTCGATCCGCTCGGTGGCGAACGTGCGCACCTGCCCGTACTCCGGCACGTAGGCGAACAGGTACAGCCCGCCCTCCGCGTAGACGATGCGGTACGGGTCGACGGTGTAGTCCTTGGTTTGCTGGCTGGAGAACGAGTGGTAGCGCATCGCGACGCGCCGGCGGTGCAGCGTCGCGTCGAGCAGCCGCGCGATCGTCTCGTGCTGCCGCGCCTCGTCGTGGCGCTTGGCCGGGAAGGGCTTGGCCTTCAGCACGCCCGGCAGCCGGTCGAGGAACGCGCGCATGCGCGCGGGCAGCGCCTGCTCGAACTGGTCGAAGACCTCTTTCAGTTCTTCGTGGAACGGCGTGCCGGCCAGCACCTCGACAAGCGAGCGGCTGAAGTAGAGCGCGCAGAGCTGCGTGAGCGACAGCCCGCGGTCGATGAGCGACTTGAAGCCCTCCCGGCTCATCCTCCAGCGCGTCGTCCCCTGGTCCTTCTCGTCGACGAGCGGGAAGCCCGCCTCCTGCAGCGCCACCAGGTCGCGCCAGATCGTGCGCTTGGTGACGCCGACCTGTTTGGCGAGCTCGGCGACGGTGATGCCGTTGCGGGCGGCGTCGATCGCTCGCAGGAGGTTCCACTGCCGGACGACTTCCGCGCCTCGCGGCATAACAGCTGATCGTAACGCACGGACGGGCTGGCGGGGCGCCGTTCTGAGGGGCGTCTGGAAGGCCTGGTGAAGAACCGTGCAGGCCGCCGGCCGGGCGGGCCGGGTCGCCGGAGGATAACCCCAGCGCGTGCAACGTGTTGGACCTGAACCTCAGCGATGGCGGTACGCGTACGGCCCGGCAGCGTCCCGGCGCCCCACGTTCCAGATCTCGCCGCACCGGCTGCAGCGCCAGTAGGTGGAGGCGTCCACCGTTTTGCTCGTCGTGTCCACCGTGCCCGACCCGCACGAGGGGCAGCGGGGCGCGGGTCGGGGTCGGTCCGGGGTCGTGGAGGGCTTCAACATGGCGTGTTCCTTTCGGCGATCGGGTGGGCCTCGGCCCGGCGGTCCGCCGGCGGGCCGTCGAGCTGGGCGATCAGCAGCCGCGCGCACTCGATGATCGACGTGGCGTCGAGCGCGGCGACGGCGGACCAGTGGCGCAGCATGGGCGAGCCGGTCAGGAACGCCCGTGCGGCCGCGGCCTCGGCCGGGCACTCGAGATCGCGGAACGCCTGGCTGATCACGCGCATGGCCACGCGCTGGTACGGCACGAAGAACTCGGCCGTTCGCTCCGGCAGGCTGATGCCGTGGCGCCTCATGGCTGGCCCGGGGTCGCCTGGCCCGTGTCGTGCCGGTCGATCATGGGGCGTCCTCGTGGCGCGGGGTTGACGGCGCCGATTCGCGCGGGGCTCGGCGCGGACACGTTGCGCACGTTTCCGGGGCCAAGAGTTGGGCCCCGAGGCGCGCGCGCATCGCTGGGTGCGGGGGTGCGCTGGCTGGCTCAGCTTTGGTGCCGAAGTGTCCGTTGACAGTATACGTCGTTTCTTGGATCGGCGGGGTCCCCCGTGCCCCATTCCGTGTCGCATTCCGTGTCGCATTCCGTGTCGCATTCCGTGTCCCATTCCGTGTCCCATTCCGTGTCCCATTCCGTGTCCCATTCCGTGTCCCATTCCGTGTCCCATTCTTCAGTTTCCGTGGTACTTCCGTGGTCCTTCCGTGGCAGTTCCGTGGTCCTTCCGTCCGTCCCTTTCCGTGGCGATTTCCGTGGTACCGATGATCGCGGTGTGGGGGCCGGCTTTAGCCGGCCCTCTTTCCGTGGTGATTTCTGTGGTGATTTCCGTGGTATTTCTGTGGTAGTTCCGTCCGTCCCTTCCGTGGTAATTGTTCCCTCGTGCGCAAGCTGGTCAAGTTCGTCCGTCGCCGAACCGCCGAACCGTCGCCCGATCGCGAGGCGGCGATTCAGCGGACGCGCGCCGTCGGCGCGCTCGTCGGGCGGTGGCGGGCGGCGGCGAGCGCGGTGGAGATGCTGGAACTCGTCGAGCGCGCGTTCGTGGACGGCCTGTTCGAGCCCGGCGCCTTCGACCGCGAGCTGCGGCTCTTCGCGTGCGACTGCGCGCTCCGGGCGTGCCGTCTGACCGAGAGCCCGGGACCGCAGCGCGCGGTGATTGCGCTGGCCGAGCGGTTCGCGCGGGGCGAGGCCACCGAGCGCGATCTCGATCGCATGCGCGAGGTGCTGGCCGCCGGCGCCGCCGCGAGCGACGCGCCGAGCTGGCTGCCGGCGCGGGC
>JAHECP010000341.1 GCA_024641665.1 Acidobacteriota bacterium | reverse complement strand
CCGCCGGTCCATGCGCCGGCGCCGGCGCCCGCGCCGCCCGAGCTCTCGGTCGAGCCCGGCGCGCCGGTCGATCTCGGCGAGCCGCTGGACGTGCCGGACTACCAGGCGCCGGCTCCGGTGTACGAGGAGCTGGTGGTGTCGGCCAATTCCGTGCTCGGCCTGCAGCTCGACACGTCGGTGAGCAGCGAGACCGCCGAGGTCGAGGATCCGGTCGAGGCGCGCGTGACGCGTGACGTGACCGTGGGCGGCATGCTCGCCGTGCCGGCCGGCAGCCGCGTGCTCGGCACGGTGACGCTCGTCGAGCGCGGCGGCAAGGTGAAGGAGCGCGCGCGGCTCGGCGTGCGGTTCCACACGCTGGTGCTCGCCAACCACACCGAGGTGCCCATTCAGACCGACGCGATCTACCGCGAGGGCGAGTCGCCGGCCAACGAGAGCGTGGCCAAGATCGGCAGCGCGGCGGTCGGCGGCGCGATCCTCGGCGCGATCTTCGGCGGCGCCAAGGGCGCGGTGATGGGCGGCGCCACGGGCGCAGCGGGCGGCACGGCCATCGTGATGGCCGGCGAGCGCAACCCGGCCACGCTGCCCGCCGGGTCCACGGTCACCGTGCGGCTGATCAGCCCGGTCACGATCACCGTCGAGCGTTAGTTTTCCCTCCCGCTCTTCCGACGGGGCGCCGGACCTCCTCCCCGGCGCCCCGCCGGAGTCCCCCCGCTGGGCAAGTGCACCGGGTGCCAGGAGGCGCCGAGCAACCCTGCGGCGCGTCCTTCTTCATCAAGAGCTCAAGCTGAATGAAGATGCGCGCCAGCGAAGCCCCCGCGCGACCACGCACCTCTGTGCACGTCCTGCACCCCATGCACCCCGGTGCACCCGACGCCTGCCCGCGAGCCTATAATCGGCAGTCATGACTTCCCGCTTCGCGCGAACCGTTGCAGCATCGGCCGCGGCGCTCGTCTTGCTCGCGTCCACCCTGGGTGCCGCGACCGCGGCGCAGGACACACTGCGGTTCCACCTCGCCAAGAAGGACGTCCCCGGCATCCGCAACTTCACCCAGGTCGAGCCCACCGTCGCCTGCGGCGGCGCGACCGCGGTGTCGGCCATCGCGGAGCTGAAGCAGGCGGGCTTCCGGGCGATCATCAACCTGCGGCTCGCGAGCGAGCCCGGCGCCGACGTCGAGGCGTCGGCCGAGGCCGCTACGGCCGCGGGCCTGAACTACATCCACATCCCGTTCAACCACAAGGCGCCGGACCCCGCCGCGGTCGACGCCTTCCTAGCCGTCGTCTCCAGGCCGGAGAACCAGCCGATCTTCATCCACTGCGGCGCTGGCGAGCGCGCCGCGACGCTGTGGATGATCAAGCGGGTGCTGCAGGACGGCTGGTCGGTCGACGATGCCATGAAGGAGGCGGAGGGTATTGGCCTCACGCTCGACTCGCTGAAGACCTTCGCCCGCCAGTACATCGAGGATCGCAAGCGATGACGCCGCCTCCGAAGCCGTCGGCGTTCGGCGACATGGACCCCGAGACATTCCGCCGCCAGGCCGCGCGGGTGGTGGACTGGATTGCCGGCTACATGGAAGGGGCCGAGCGGTACCCCGTGCTGTCGCGCGTGCGCCCGGGCGAGGTGCGCGCCGCGCTGCCCGAGGCGGCGCCCGAGCAGGGCGAGCCGTTCGACGCGGTCCTCGACGACTTCGAGCGCATCATCGTCCCCGGTCTCACCCACTGGAACCATCCCGGCTTCTTCGCCTACTTCGCCATCACGGGCAGCGCGCCGGGGGTGCTCGCCGAGTTCCTCTCGGCCGCGCTGAACGTGCAGGCCATGCTGTGGCGCACGTCGCCGGCGGCCACCGAGCTGGAGGAGGTGGCGCTCGGGTGGCTGCGCCGGCTCCTGGGTTTGCCCGACGCCTTCGAGGGCGTCATCTATGACACGGCGTCGGTTGCCACGCTGCACGGCCTCGCCGCGGCACGCGAGTGGAAGGTGCCGGGCGTGCGCGAGGCGGGGCTGGCGGGCCGGGCCGAGGTCGGCCCACTCCGCGTCTACGGCTCCGAGCAGGCGCACTCGTCGGTGGACAAGGCCGTGATCCTGCTCGGCCTCGGCCACCGGGCGCTCCGGAAGATCCCGACCGACGAGCGGTTCCGGCTGCGGCCCGACCTCCTGCGCGCGGCCATCGCCGAGGACCGGGCCGCCGGGCTCCTGCCGATCGCGGCGGTCGCCACGGTGGGCACGACGTCGACGACGAGCGTGGATCCGGTGGCGGCGATTGCGGACGTGTGCGAGGCCGAGGGCCTGTGGCTGCACGTGGACGCGGCCTACGCCGGGCCGACCGCGATGGTGCCGGGCTACGAATGGGTGCTCGAGGGCTGCGACCGCGCCGACTCGTTCGTCACCAACCCGCACAAGTGGCTGTTCACGCCGTTCGACCTGAGCGCGTTCTACTCGCGGCGCATGGACGTGGTGCGCGCGGCCTTCGCGCTCACGCCCGAGTACCTGCGGACGCGCGAGGCCGGCGAGGTGCGCAACCTGATGGACACCGGCGTGCAGCTCGGCCGACGGTTCCGCGCGCTGAAGCTGTGGGCGGTGCTGCGCCATTTCGGCGCCGAGGGCATCCGCGCGCGGCTGGCCGAGCACATGCGGCTGGCGCGGCTGTTCGCCGAGTGGGTGGACGCCGACGCCGGGTTCGAGCGGCTGGCGCCCGTGCCGTTCAGCGTGGTCTGCTTCCGCGCGAGCCCGCAGGCGGGGACGTGGGACGAGGCCGCGCTCGAGCGGCTGAACGCGGCAATCCTCGACGCGGTGAACGCGTCGGGCGAGATCTTCCTGTCGCACACCAAGCTCGACGGCCGCTACGCGCTGCGCCTGGCCGTCGGCCACCTGCGCACGACCGAGCGCCACGTGGCGCGCGCATGGGAGCTCGTCCGCCGGGAGGCCGCCCGCCTGGCGTAGCCTACGCGGCGCACCCGCGGGTGGCGCCGGGCGGGGCGCCCCGCCCGCCGCGCAGGCGCCTCCCCCGTTGGGGTGCTTGTGGCGCCGAGGACGGGTGGGGCTGCCCGGCGACAGGACCCGCCAC
>JAHECP010000171.1 GCA_024641665.1 Acidobacteriota bacterium | reverse complement strand
GCGGCGCTCGTCGAGGCCCGCCAGGACGAGTACGCGCGGACGATCGCGCGCGAGGGCGGCAAGACCATCCGCGAAGCGCGGCGCGAGCCGCCGCGCGCCGCGACCATCCTGCGCCTGTCGGCCGAGGAGGCCACGCGCCTCGCCGGCGAGACGCTCCCGTTCGACCTGCGGCCGGACTCGGTGAACCGCGCGGGCTTCTACGTGCGCGTGCCGGCCGGCGTCGTGGGCGCCATCACCCCGTTCAACGACCCGCTGGCGCTCGCGGCGCACAAGATCGGTCCGGCGATCGCGGCCGGCGCCGCCGTCGTGATCAAGCCGGCGACCGCCACGCCGTTCTCGGCCATCCGGCTCGCGCGCGATCTCGAGGCGGCCGGCCTGCCGCCCGGCCGCCTGAACGTGGTCACCGGGGCCGGGGCCGAGGTGGGCGAGGCGATCGCCCGCCATCCTCGCGTGCGGGTGCTGTCGTTCACCGGCGGCGTCGAGACCGGCGAGCGCCTCGCGCGGATTGCCGGCATCAAGAAGCTGTCGATGGAGCTCGGCTCGAACTCGCCCGTGATCGTGCTGCCCGACGCCGACCTCGGCCGCGCCGTGCCGGCGATCGCCGCCGGCGCCTTCGCGCAGGCCGGCCAGAACTGCCTGGGCGTGCAGCGCGTGCTCGTGCACCGCGACGTGTACGACCGGTTCGCCGCGAGGTTCGCCGACCACGTGGCGGGCCTGCGCGCGGGCGCGTCCACCGACGAGACGGTGGACGTTTGCGCCATGATCAGCGAGCGGGAGGCGGAGCGAGTCGACGCGTGGATTGCCGAGGCGCTCGCCGGCGGCGCGACGCGGCTCTGCGGCGGGCCGCGGTCCGGCGCGCTCGTGCCGCCCACCGTGCTGGCGGACGTCCCCGACGGCGCGCGCGTGGACCGCGACGAGGTCTACGGTCCCGTCGTCTCGCTGTATCGCGTCGGCTCGCTGGACGAGGCGATCGCGCGGGCCAACCGTGTCGACTACGGCCTGCACGCGGCCGTCTTCACCGAGAGCCTGCGCGACGCGTTCGCGGCCGTGCGCGGCCTGCAGTTCGGCGCCGTGATCGTGAACGACTCGACGGATTACCGCCTCGACGTGATGCCGTTCGGCGGCACGAAGCTGAGCGGCATCGGCCGCGAGGGCATCCGCTTCGCGGTCGAGACGATGACCGAGACGAAAGTGGTCTGCCTCAACCTGTGATGAGGCGCACGGTGCAACGTGCAAGGTGCAGGGTGCCCGGAGGCGCCGCGCCTGACGCCGGGGCGCAGTATTTCTTGAATGAAGCCGCGCGTCACGACGTTTCCGCGCCACCTCGCACCTCGTGCACCCTGTGCACGGTGCACCTTGCACCCGGCTCCTATCCCATCTCCCTCGCCGGCGAAGTACACTGACAGAGCGTGGTCACCCCGCTCCCTCCCTTCGCGCTGGATCCGTCCGCCCCGCCGCGCCTCGCGCTGGCCGAGGGCGAGGTCCACGTCTGGTGTCTCTTCGCCGAGCGGTTCGGCGACGCGGCGGCGCTCGCGCGCCTCGCCGACCTGATGACGCCCGACGAGCGGGCGCGCCAGTCGCGCTTCGTTCGGGCGCGCGACCGGCACCTGCAGCTGCTCGCGCGCGCCCTGGTCCGCGTGCTCTTCTCCGCCTACGCCGGCGAGCCGCCTGACGCGTGGCGGTTCGGGACGGGGCCGCACGGCAAGCCGTACCTCGCGGCGCCCGCCCTGGCGCCGCCCCTCGCCTTCAACCTCTCGCACACCGAGGGCCTCGTCGCGGCCGCCTTCACGCTCCGCGACGAGGTGGGCGTGGACGTCGAGGACCTCGACCGGCGCGCGCCGACGCTCGACGTCGCCCGACGCTTCTTCGCGCCATCCGAGGTGGCGCGGCTCGAGGCGGAGCCGCCCGAGAGGCAGACCGACGTTTTCTTCGCGTTCTGGACCCTCAAGGAGGCGTACCTCAAGGCGCGCGGCCTCGGCCTGTCGGCCCCGCTCGCGAGCTTCGCGTTCGATCTCGACGCCGACCCGCCCGCGATTCGCTTCGCGCCGCCGATCGACGACGAACCGGCGCGCTGGCGGTTCGTGCGTGACGCGCCCAGCGACCGGCACCGCCTGGCGGTGGCCGTCGCGCGTCCGGCCGGGGCGGCGTGCCACGTCCGGATCGGACGGGTGGAGCCGGCGGGAGCCGGCCGGTGAGGCTGCTCGCGACGAGCGATCTGCACCTGGCGTACGCCGCCAACCGCGGCGCACTCGACGGGTTGTCGGCGTACCCGGACGACTGGCTGCTCCTCGCGGGCGACACCGGTGAGACGCCCCAGCACCTCGCGCGCGCGCTCGACGCGCTCGTGCCGCGCTTCGCGCAGCTCGTCTGGGTGCCGGGCAACCACGACCTCTGGGTGCGTCCGAACGACGGCACGCGCACCCGCGGTCAGGCGCGCTACGACGAGCTGGTCGCGCTCTGCCGCGCGCGCGGTGTGCTCACGCCCGAGGATCCGTTCGCCGTGTGGCCGGGCGACGGCCCGCGGCGCATCATCGCGCCGCTCTTCCTGCTCTACGACTACAGCTTCCGTCCCGACGACGTGCCGCTCGACGGCGCCGTGGCGTGGGCGAAGGCCGGCGGCGTGCTCTGCGCCGACGAGGCGTTCCTGCCCGCCGACCCGCATCCCTCACGCATCGCCTGGTGCGAGCGGCGGGTCGCCGAGGCCGAGGCGCGCCTGTCCGGCCTCCCGCGCGACGCGTCGCTCGTCCTCGTCAACCACTACCCGCTGCGCTACGACCTCGCGGACCTGCGCCTCATCCCGCGCTTCTCGATCTGGTGCGGGACGCGCCGGACCGAGGACTGGCACCGGCGCTTCCGGGCCGAGGTCGTCGTGTACGGCCACCTCCACCGCCGCACGACCCGGTGGCGCGACGGCGTTCGCTTCGAGGAGGTGTCGCTCGGCTATCCGAAGCAGTGGAACCGGCAGCGGCCGCTCGACGCCTACCTGCGCGAGATCCTCCCCGCCGACGCGGCGCCCGCCGTGCCGCTCGACGGCGCGCCGCTCCAATAAGTCACGTGGGGCTCCGCCCCACACCCCGGGCTGCCGCGCCGCCGGCCGTCTCTGCTACCATGCACCCGCCCAGGCCGCGCACGGCGCGGCCCGCGAGGGAGTGGAGCGGGCGTTGGGGCCCCGCGTAACGACCGAGCCGGGGTGTGGGGCGGAGCCCCACGTTAGAGGAAGGCCCGCCCACCGGCGCGCCCGTTCGCGGGAGGACTCATGCTGCGAAGACTGTCATTGACCGTTCTCGGGGTCGCCCTGCTCGTCGCCGCCCTGCCGGCGGCGGAGGAGACGATCGACCACGAGATGAACGCCCGGATCATCCACGAGGAGATGACCAACTCCCAGGTGATGCGGACGCTGCACTTTCTGACCGACGTGTACGGCCCCCGGCTCACCGGATCGCCCAACTACAAGGCGGCGGCGGACTGGACGCTGAAACAGATGGCGGCGTGGGGACTCCAGAACGGCCACCTGGAGCCGTGGGACTTCGGGCACCCGGGCTGGACGAACGAGCGGCACTCCGCGTTCGTCACCGCGCCCGTGCAGGACACGCTGGTGGCCGAGGTGCTCGCGTGGACGCCGTCCACCAAGGGCACGGTAAAGGCGGCCATCTTCCAGCTCGTCCCGCCGCAGGGTCCGCCCGCGCCGCCGGCGCCCGTGGCGGCCGGCCCGTTCGGCGGCGGCGCGCGGCCCCCGCTCGGCCCGACGGCCGAGGAGCTCGCGGCTTACCTGGGCTCGGTCAAGGGCCAGGTGGCCGGCAAGATCGTGTTCGTGCGGCCGCCCGCCGTGGTGCCGGTGGATTTCAACCCGCCCGCGAAGCGCCGCGACTACGACCAGCTGCTCCAGCAGTACGACCCGAACCGGCCTGCGGCGCCCCCGCGGGCGCCGCAGGCGCGGCCACAGGAAGGGCCGAAGCGCCTCTCGCCCCGCGAGGTCGATCAGGAGATCGACGCGTTCCTGGTGGCCAACGGCGCCGCCGTGCGCGTGAACGACGCGGGCATGGCCCACGGCGAGATCCGCGCGTTCAACAACCGCACCTACGACACGTCGAAGGCCGTGCCGACGCTCATCCTCCGCAACGAGGACTACGGGCGGCTCTGGCGCATCGCCGACGACGGGACGCCGGTCGAGATGGAGGTGACCATCGTCAACCACGAGTACCCCGAGGGGAAGACCACCTGGAACGTGATCGCCGAGATCCCGGGCACCGACAAGGCCGACGAGGTGATCATGCTCGGCGGGCACCTCGACTCGTGGCACGCGGCGACCGGCGCGACCGACAACGCGACGGGCAGCGCCGTGATGATGGAGGCCGCGCGCATCCTCGAGGTCCTCGGCGTCAAGCCGCGCCGCACGATCCGCGTCGCGCTGTGGTCGGCCGAGGAGGAAGGGCTGCTCGGCTCCCAGGCGTACGTGAAGGAGCATTTCGGCACGTTCGAGGCACCGAAGCCCGACTACGCGAAGTTCGGCGGCTACTTCAACGTCGACTCGGGCACGGGGCGCATCCGCGGCGCCGGCGTCTTCGGGCCGCCCGCGGCCGCCGAGGTGCTGCGCCAGATCCTGATGCCGTTCGCCGATCTCGGCGTGGTGGGCGCGAACGCCACCGGCAGCCGGCGCACCGGCGGCACCGACTCGACATCGTTCAACGCGGCCGGCCTGCCCGGCATCGGCCTCAGCCAGGACCCGATCGAGTACTTCACGACCACCTGGCACACCAACCTCGACACCTACGAGCGCGTGGTGCCGGAGGACCTGAAGAAGGCCGCCATCGTCGTCGCCTCGGCGGTCTACCACCTGGCCATGCGCGACGAGATGCTGCCGCGCTTCCCGGCGAGCGAGATGCCGAGGCCGGCGGGACAGTAGGGGCGATCCGCCGGATCGCCCGTCACCCCGTAGGGGCGACCCGCCGGGTGCCGCCGGGTCGCCCCTACATCAATCGCGACACGACGTCCGGCCGGTGCAGGACCAGCGCCTTCACGTGCGCCATCCACTCGTCGCGCCGGCCCTCGGGCAGCCGCTCGAAGGCGAGGTGCTTCTCCTCGAGCAGCTCGTCCACGAGGCGGTCGATGGACCGGACGAACAGCTCGTCGGTGTCGCGCACGCCGTCGGCCGCCACCGCGCCGGACACGGGCACCTTGAAGAGCAGATCGTAGGTGCGCATCCAATAATCGACGAACCGCTCGATGGCGCGCTTGCGGCCGCAGGCGAGCGCCAGATACGCGTAATTGTCGAGCACGCTCCGGTCGCACACCACCACCTGGTGGCGGCTGGCCGACCGGATCTCCTCGGCCACCTGCGTGGCCAGGATCCAGGTCTGCGCGTCGAGCGAGGTCTGGCGATTGATGGGCAGGGGCGAGAGACGGGCGACTTCCTTGACGATGTCGACGTCGACGCCCTGGCGCTTGAGCACGGCCGCCAGGTCGTAGCAGAGCGTCGTCTTGCCGACGCCGTGGGTGCCGATGAACGCGAGCTTCACGGGAGTATGAGGGGTGCACGGCGTGCAACGTGCGGCGGGTGCACGGGGTGCGCGGTGGCGCGGAGACGTCGATGACGCGCGCCTTCATTCAAAGGAAGACGCGCCCCAGCGTCAGCCCCGGCGCCTCCGGGCACCCTGCACCGTGCACCTTGCACCTTGCACCCCGCTACTGCCCCGCCACCGCCGAGGCGCCCCAGTAGATCCCGTTGAAGATCAGCTTGTAGGTGCCGTGCGGCTGCGAGCGGAAGAGCATTTCCGGCCCGTACATGTACAGCTTGCCCTTGCCGACCGTGGCGTCGACGATGGCGACGCCGCCCTCGAGGTAGAACTGGCCCCAGGCCCAGCCGCTGCGGAGCAGCGTGCGGCTGGCGAACCACGCCACCGGCTTGACGCCCTTGAGCTCCGCGTCCGGCTCGAGCCGGAACGTGTCGCTGTCGTCGAAGAACACGTCGGCCTGGGCGTCCATGCCGTTCGCGAGCGGGTCGGTGTTGTCCACGCTCACGCGCAGGATCGAGCCGGGCACGTAGTACTTCTCGCGCGGCAGCGGCTGCTCGGTGCCGTCGGGCAGCTGCTCGACCAGGTAGTTCTTGACCGGCAGGCCGAGGTCGTAGGCCAGGTTGTTCGAGCTGCCGATCGTGAGGATCGTGCCGCCCTGCTCGAGGAACGCCTTCAGCTGCGGCACGGTCTTGTCCACGGTGACGTTGCCGATCCGGTCCTGGTACTCGGCCGGCACGTTCTCGGGCGGGCCGCCGAAGCCGCCGCCGAAGCCGCGCCCGCCCCGGCCGCCGGCCGAGGGAATGGCGCCGTCCACGAACACGAGCACGTCGAACTTGCTCCGCAGGTTGCCCTCGTCGAGCTCCTTCGCGAACACGAGCCGGTAGGGGAACTCGAACTGCTCGAAGATCCAGCGCGTCCAGCCCGAGGGCATCGACCCGCCGTAGCGGTCCCAGAGCCCGATGCGCACCTTCTTCAGCTTCACCGCGTCGGCGGGCGGCCGGGCGGCGGTCGCCGTGAAGCTCAAGCCGATCTCCTTGGCCATCTGCTGCAGCTTGGGGAGCGTCGTCGGCCTGGCGGCGATGAAAAAGGTGCCCGCGGTCGCCGGGTCGTTGCCGGTCGGCTGCCGCAGCCAGTACACGTCCTCGTCGCTCGCGAGCAGCCGGTTGACGGCCAGGAACGCGTCGTTCACCCGATGGCTCAGCAGGTAGCCGGCGGGCGATGGCGCCTCGGTGACGGTCCCCGCCGGCGCCTGGGCGTAGCCCTGGATCGGCTCGAACGGCCCGTCGAACCCGTCGAGGATGCGGTCGAATCTCACGCCCATCTGGTAGGCCAGCGTCCAGCCGGCGTTGTCGTAGGGCGGCGTGGGCGGCCCGCCCGGATACGGGATGTCGTCCGGGTGGTCCTGCGGCTCGAACATGTCGAGGATGTGCGGGCGGAAGGCCTGCGCCGTCTTCACCACGTAGGAACCGGCCGGATAGCTTTTGCCGGCGACCTGGAAGGCGGCCGTCGCGCGCTCGATGGTGATGCCGCCCTTGATGAGCGCGTTGACGAACTTGGTGGCGGTCAGGAAGTCCGGCTGGTCCGACGGGATGATGTAGCCGCGCGGGTCGCGCCACGCCGGATTGTGCAGCTCGTCCCAGTACTTGAGCGGGGCGCCGCTGAAGCGCCCGAAGCCGCCCGGCCGCGCGGCGCGCTCGCCGCCCTGGTCCTTCGCGATCGCCGCCTGGATGGCCTCGACGCGCCGCGGCGTGGTCGTCCAGGTATCGCGGCTGCCGCGCTCGATCGAATTGCGGCCCATCAGGTAGATGTTGTAGAGCCACTGCTCGCGGTAGCGGGACGCGATGTCGAGCACGGCGCGGTCCGCGGTGATCGAGTAGTCGATCGACTGGCGGAAGTGCCAGACCTGCTGGGGCGCGATCGGGAAGAAGAGGCTCGAGTCGGGCAGCACCTTCTCGGGCACGAAGGGGATCGACACCGGCGTCGGGTTGCCGATCGTCTCGGTCAGCAGCCCGATCATGTTGTGGAAGTAGACCATCGTGCGCAGGCCGCCGTTCCACCACGTCGAGTAGCTCGAGCCCCGGCGGACCGTAACGCCGGGCTTGTCCTCGGCCGCGAAGCGGGTCTGCATCGCCGCGCCGACCATGTCGATGCCGATCGGCACGAGCGGGTCGAAGTTGAAGTTGAAGGGATCGCGGAACGGCGGCGCGAACATCACCGTGCCGGCCGGACCGGTCTGGTGGTGGTTGTACACGATCTGCGGGAACCACTCGTGGTACAGGATCCGGTTCTCGTTGGTGGTTTCCGGCATCGCCGACATGTAGAAGTCGCGGTTGTCGTCGTGTCCGACGTACTTGTGGTAGAGCACGGGCAGTCCGGCGGTCGATCGCTTCTTCGGGTCCGGCTCGCGCAGGTACCAGTTCCCCACGAGCTCCATGCCGTCCGGGTTCACGGGCACCGCCAGCAGGATCACGTCGTCGAGGAACCGCAGCGTCTCCGGGTCGGTGCGCGAGACCATCTGGTAGACCAGCTCGAGCAGCTGCTGCGCGCCGAGCACCTCGGTGGCGTGCAGCCCGCCGTCGATCCAGACGACGGCCTTGCCCTCCCGCGCCAGCGCGTGCGCCTGCGCGTCGGTGAGCCCCTCGGCGTGGGCGAGCCGCTGGGAAATCTCCTTGTAGCGGTCGAGCTTCTTCATGTTCGCCGGCGAGGTGATGATCGCCATCAGCTGCGTCCGTCCCTCGGCCGTCGTGCCGATCTCGACCAGCTTCATCCGGTCCGATTCCTTCGCCAGCGTGTTCCAATAGGCGACCAGCTGCGTGTAGGTCGCCAGCTGATAGTCGTCTCCGATATTGAAGCCGAAGCTCTCCTTCGGCGTGGTGATCTCGGTCGCGGCCCGCGGCGCCGGCGCCGCGAGCGCGAGCGCCAGCACGAGGAGCACGATCGACGCGCGAGTGTTCGGTCTGGACATATGAGGGCCTCCCGCCATCGCGAGCCATAACCATAGCGCAGAAGGTGAACGCGATCCAGGACGGGCGGCGGCGCGGGCCGCCGGGTCGAGGCGGCCGACGACGCCGCGGCGGAGGCGCTAGTGAATGGGGGTGCCGAAGGGCGGCGGCGCGGCCTCGGGTGTCACCGCAAAGAGCGCGGCGTTGGCCTCGTAGACGACGCCGGTCGCGTTGGTCGAATAGAACCGGGCCACCGTGGGGTCGATCGAGTCCGCGCCCGCCCGGTAGCCGGTCCCGCCCTGCCCCGCCCCGAGCCCGTTGCAGCTCGCCGGCGCGCTGGCGCTGGGGGTGGCCGCGACCTGAATCTGGAAGTTGGACTTGATCACGACGTTCGCCGCGCCCAGGTCCGGCGGGATGAACCCCTGCGTCGAGCCGGGCGGCGGGGCGCCCAGCGTGAGGAGGTCCGGCGCGTAGAAGCCCTGACCGCACGTGATCGCGTAGCTGACCTGCGCGCTGTTGATGACGCGCAGGCTGCCGAGCGCCGACGCGGTGTTCGCCGAGGCCCGCGCGCGCATCAGGCCCGGCGTGGCCATCGCCGAGAGCATCCCGATGATGGCGATGACGAACAGCAGGTCGATCAGCGCGAATCCGTGTTCGTGTCGAGCTAGAGGCGACGGCGGCAGGTTCATCTTCGTGGCCCAGTCAAGGCACATCGGCCAATACCGTCTTTTCGGACGACCGGGTGCCCCGCGATAGGTGCTGATGCGAGTCGCCCGGTGTCAGCTCCCAACCACCGGAGCACTGGAGGCAAGACACCTGCCAACTGTCTCAAAATTGTGTTCGTTGTGCAAGCCCTTTTGAAACAGGCCGTTACGCCGTTCATCTGGCCTCGGGCCGCGCCCGCGTCCGACCGGGTTGACAATTTCCGTCACGCCGGGGGTGACAAATAGTGGCGGTCCGGCGCGAGCAGCCGCCGCTCACGCCCGCGCCCGGCAGACGTCCGGGCGGCCGCCGCCGGGCTCCCGGTCCTACCGCGTGAGCTTGCGGTACTTGATGCGGTGCGGCTGGTCGGCGGCCGCGCCGAGCCGCCGGTGGCGATCGGCCTCGTAGTCCTGGTAGTTGCCCTCGAACCACACCACGTCGCTGTCGCCCTCGAACGCCAGCATGTGCGTGGCGATGCGGTCGAGGAACCAGCGGTCGTGGCTGATGACGACCGCGCAGCCCGCGAACTCGACGAGCGCCTCCTCGAGCGCGCGCAGCGTGTCGACGTCGAGGTCGTTGGTCGGCTCGTCGAGCAGCAGCAGGTTGCACCCGCGGCGGAGCAGCTTCGCGAGGTGCACGCGGTTGCGCTCGCCGCCAGAGAGCGTGCCGACCTTGCGCTGCTGGTCGCGCCCCTTGAAGTTGAACCAGGACACGTAGGCGCGCGACGCGACCTCGCGCTTGCCGATCTGGATCTCGTCGAGGCCGCCCGACACCTCTTCCCAGACGGTCTTGTTCGCGTCGAGCGCGTCGCGCGACTGGTCCACGTGGCCGAGCTGCACGGTCTCGCCGAGACGGAGCGTGCCGGCGTCGGGCTGCTCCTGCGCGGTGATCATGCGGAAGAGCGTGGTTTTGCCGGCGCCGTTGGGCCCGATCACGCCCACGATGCCGCCGCGCGGCAGCGTGAAGTCCACCTGCTCCATGAGCAGCGTCTCGCCGTAGCCTTTGCGCATGCCGCGCGCCTCGACGACCACGTCGCCCAGCCGCGGGCCCGGCGGGATGTAGATCTCCACGGTCTCGATCTTCTTCGCCGTGTCTTCGGCCAGCATCGCCTCGTACGAGTTGAGGCGGGCCTTGCCCTTGGCCTGCCGCGCGCGCGGTGACATCCGGATCCACTCCAGCTCGCGCGCGAGCGTGCGCTGGCGCTTCGATTCCTGCTTCTGCTCCACCGCCAGCCGGCGCTGCTTCTGCTCCAGCCACGACGAGTAGTTGCCCTCCCACGGGTAGTACGCGCCGCGGTCGAGCTCGAGGATCCAGCCGGCCACGTTGTCGAGGAAGTAGCGATCGTGGGTGACGGCGACCACCGTGCCGGAGTAGTCCTTGAGGAAATGCTCCAGCCACGCCACCGATTCGGCATCCAGGTGGTTGGTCGGTTCGTCGAGCAGCAGCAGGTCTGGCGAGCGCAGCAGCAGCCGACAGAGCGCGACGCGGCGCCGCTCGCCGCCCGAGAGCGTGCTCACGCCCGCGTCGGGCGGCGGCAGGCGGAGTGCGTCCATGGCCAGCTCGACGCGCGACTCGAGGTCCCAGCCGCTGGTCGCCTCGATCCGGTCCTGCACCCTGGCCTGCTCGGCGAGCAGCTTGTCCATCTCGTCGGGCGACAGCTCCTCGCCGAAGCGCGCGTTGATCTCGTCGAAGCGCGCCAGCAGCGCCTTGATCTCGGCCACGCCCTCCTCGACGTTGCCGAGCACGTTCTTCGTCGGGTCCAGCTGCGGCTCCTGCGGCAGGTAGCCCACCGTGGCGCCTTCGACGATGAACGCCTCGCCCTGCGACGGGGTCTCGACGCCCGCCATGATGCGCAGCAGCGTGCTCTTGCCGGTGCCGTTCGGGCCGATGACGCCAATCTTCGCGCCGGGCAGGAAGCTGAGCCAGATGTCGGTGAGCACCTGGGTGTCGGGCGGATAGACCTTGCCCAGGCCCTTCATGGTGTAGATGAACTGCATCGCCATAAGCTCTCGATCCTACCAGATAGCGAAAAACGGGGTCAGACCCCTATTGCCCCTGCACGCGCATCAGGCAGGGGAAGATGGGGTCTGACCCCATTCTTCACGGAGCGCTCCCCAGCAGGCGCTGGCGATGGCCGTGTCCTGGAAGCCGACGCCCGTCAGGTCGGCGATGGTGATCTCGTCCTCGCGCGTGCGTCCGGGCCGGCGCCCCGCGACGACGGCGCCGAGCTCGGCGTGGACGCGCCCGGGCCCGAGCGCGCCCGAAGCGAGGGCCGCGGCCAGCTCGCCGAACGCCGCG
>JAHECP010000170.1 GCA_024641665.1 Acidobacteriota bacterium | reverse complement strand
CATCGGCTCGGGCATCGCCGGCGCGGGCGGCGCCACGACGGGCGCGGGCGCCGGGGCGGGCGGCGCGACCGGCTTCCGCGGGGCCGCCTTCTTCTTCGGGGCCGCCTTCTTCTTCGGCGCGGCCTTCTTCTTCGGGACCGCCTTCCGCTTCGGGGCCGTCTTCTTCTTCGCGGCCTTCCGCGCGACGGCCTTGCGGGTCTTCTTCACCGCCTTGCGGGCGGCCGGCTTCTTCGCCGCCTTCCTCTTCGCCGCCTTGCTCGCCTTCTTGGCCATGCGGACTCCTTGTGGCCCGGGCCGCTTGCCGGAAAGCGACAAGGGGGTGCCGGGCGCGAATGTGCGCTCCGATTCTGCCACACACGCGCGCCTGGCAATAGCCCGATCTGGCCGGCGGCGCCGGCGCCCTAGCGGCGCCGGATGCTGACGTTCAGGGGCGTGGTCTCACCCTCGTGGATCTCGACCCCGGTCGAGAACGTATCGTAGCCGTCCTTGCGGACCTCCACCTGGTGCGTGCCGGCGGCGAGCTGGACGGCCAGCCGGTCCTGGCCTTCCGGTCCATGCCACGTCTCGCCGTCGATCAGGATCTCGGCGTCGGGCGGCTGGACCCGGATCGAGAGCGTCCCGCAGCCCGAGGCCATTTCTGCACGGCCGGCGCCCGGCGGCGGCAGCGGCTCGGGCGCCTGGCCGGGTGGCGGCGCGGGTGCCTCGGCGGGCGCTTCACCGGGCGCTTCGGCGGGCGTCTTGACGGGCGGCGGCTCGGCCGGCTGCGGCCGCGGCTCGGCGGCCTCGCCGGGGGCGAGGGGCTGCATGGTGTCCTTGATGTCGAACGTGCCGCCCGGCGTCACGTACACCTTCTGATGCACGGCGCGGTAGCCGTCGAGATAGAGGACGATCTCGTGCGCGCCGGCGACGAGCCGCAGGCGCTGGAAGAGACCGTCGAAGTCGTCGGCGATGCCCACGTAGTAGCCGTCTACATAGACCTCGGCCTTCTTGGGCTTCACTTGCACGCGCAGCGAGCCGACGGCCTCGCCGTAGCCGTAGTAGCCGCGGTCATAGCCGCCGTAGTACCCGCCAGACCAGTACGGAGGATAGAACCCGAAGGGATAGCCGTACCACGGAGAGAACCCGAAGTAGGGATACCCGTAGTAGGCTCCGAACGAGAACCGGTAGTACGGCCGGTAGTACGGCCGGTAATAGGGCCGGTAGTAGGGCGTGCGGGCCACGGCGGCGGGACGCGCGCGCGCGGAGTGCACCGCGGTGCGGTGCTGCGCGGCCGCCGGCGCCGGCCACGCCAGCACGACGACCGTGAGACCTGCAATCAGGAAGAAGGGGAGTGTTCTCTTCGGATGCATGAAGAGCCTCGAACAGGCAGCGCCACCCATGATGGCGAGCAAGCGGCGTGCCATGGCTCCCGCCGGCGCGGGGCTCCCGCCGCGCGTTTTTCCGCGCAAAACGCGCGTCGAGGACCGCTGCGGGTGGGGCGATCTGCCCCGGCCCGACGGGCGGGCGTCGCCTGCCGACGACAGCGCATGGCCACAGAATGAGCCACGGAATGTCCACGGAAATCGCCACGGAATGAGCCACGAAACGGAGGCAAAGGGGTACGGAATGCGACACAGGATACGACACGGAATGGAGCACGGAGTGGGACACGGACAAGGTGAGCGAGGAGCGGAGCGGGGCGATGGGGTCCCCGCGAGCGACGAGCCAGGCGGGGTGCAGGGGGCCCCGCCGATTCAAGGAAGACGCCGCCGATTCGGCCCGGAGCGAAGCCCGAGACTATAATTCCGGACCATGTTGCACGCGCTGATCGCCGGCAGCGGCTCCGAGATCCCGCCCAACCTGGTGAAGAACGAGGCCCTGGCGCGCATCATGGACACGAGCGACGCCTGGATCCGGGAACGCACCGGCGTCGAGACGCGCTATTTCGTGGACGCGGGCACCTCCACGACCGACCTGGCAGTGCCGGCGGCGCGGCGGGCGCTCGAGCGCGCGGGCGTCGCGCCTGAAGAGGTGGACCTGGTCGTCTTCGCGACGATGACGCCGGACCATTTCTTTCCGGGCAACGGCGGGCTGCTGCAGGCGCGCCTCGGCCTGCGCCCGGTGCCGTGCTTCGACATCCGCCAGCAGTGCACGGGGTTCCTCTACGGGCTGCAGCTGGCCGACGCGCACGTGCGCGCCGGGCTGGCGAAGACCATCCTGGTCGTCGGCGCCGAGGTGCACACCGGCTTCATGCCGTGGAGCGCCGGCGCCTGGGCGCGGCTGGCGGGCGACGTCGACGCGCCGCTGGCGCCGGGGGAATGGGAGTTCAACACGCGCATCCGCCACCTCACCGTGCTCTTCGGCGACGGCGCCGCCGCCGTCGTCGTCCGCGCGCACGAGGGCGCGGGCCGGGGCGTGGTCGATCACCTGCTGGCCGCCGACGGCGCCGACTACGACAAGCTCTGCGTGCCGGGGGTGGGCTTCAAGCACCGGCCGTTCGTGGACCACGCGCAGATCGACCGCGGCGACTTCGTGCCGATCATGGAGGGTCGCTACGTCTTCAAGATGGCGACGACGCGGATGACGGAAGTGGCTCAGGCAATCCTCGCGCGCAACGGCCTGACGACCGGGGACCTGTCGCTCGTGCTGATGCACCAGGCCAACAAGCGCATCAACGAGTACGTGCAGAGGGCGCTGGGGATTCCCGACGAGAAGGTCGTCCACAACATCCACAAGTACGGCAACACCACGGCGGCGACGATCCCGCTGCTCTGGGACGAGTGCGCCCGCGCCGGGCGCATCGGGCCGGGCGACCTCGTGCTGCTCGTGGGCTTCGGCGCGGGGATGACCTGGGGCGCCACCCTCGTCCGCGGCTGACCCCGACCCCGGCCCGCCGAACAATTCCCGCCGGGCTCCGTATACACCGTTCGAACGGCAGGTCGGCCGTCGCACCCGCGGCGCAGGGCTGACCGCCGTCGCCAGAGGCTATGGCGGTCCGCCGTAGTTTCAGCGAAGGCGGAAGGCCTGCGCTGCGACGAACGGCACGGCCGGCCGACGGAGCCCGACCATGCCCGGTACCGCCCTGCGCCACGCCGTCCGGCGCCTCCTGCACGCCCCGCTCTTCTCGATCGCCGCCGTCGTGACGCTGGCCGTCGGTCTCGGCGCCAACACCCTTATCTTCAGCGTCGTCAACGGCGTGCTGCTGAAGCCACTCCCGTTCGCGAACCCCGATCGGCTCGTGGGCGTGTGGCACACGGCGCCGGGGGTCGGGTTCGACCTGATGAACCAGGGTCCGGCCACCTATCTGACCTACCGCGAAGAGAACCGCGTCTTCACCGACATCGGCCTCTGGGACGACACGTCGGTGTCGGTTACGGGGCTGGCCGAGCCCGAGCAGCTGCAGGCGCTGCGCGTGACCGACGGCACGCTGCCGCTGCTGGGCGTGCAGCCGCTCGTGGGCCGGCTGTTCACGAAGGCAGACGACTCGCCGGGCACGACCGAGACGGTGATCCTGGCGCACGCGTTCTGGCAGCGCGCGTTCGGCGGCGACCCGTCGGCCGTCGGCCGCTCGCTCGTCGTGGACGGGCGGTCGCGCGAGATCATCGGTGTGCTGCCGTCCTCGTTCCGCTTCCTGCGCTCGGATCCGGCCGTGCTCCTGCCGTTCCGGTTCAATCGGGCGGAGGTGTTCATCGGCAACTTCAGCTATCAGGGGGTCGCGCGCCTGAAGCCCGGTGTGACGCTCGCCGAAGCCAACGCCGACGTGGCCCGGATGATCCCGCTCCTCTACGAGAAGTTCCCGCTGCCGCCCGGGCTGACGCGCCAGATGCTCGATGACGCCCGCCTCGGCCCGAAGGTGCGCCCGCTGAGCGTCGACGTCGTGGGCGACATCGGCCGCGTGCTGTGGGTGCTCTTCGGCACGGTCGGCATCGTGCTGCTCGTGGCATGCGCCAACGTCGCGAACCTGTTCCTCGTGCGGGCCGAGGGGCGCCAGCAGGAGCTGGCGATCCGGACCGCGCTCGGCGCCGGCCCGGGACGCATCGCGAAGGAGCTGCTCACCGAGAGCGTGGCGCTCGCGCTGGCGGGCGGCGCGCTCGGCGTCGGCCTGGCCTACGCGGGCCTGCGCCTGCTCGTGGCCATCGGGCCGGGCCGGCTGCCGCGGCTCGACGAGATCACCCTCGACCCGATCGTGCTCGTCGTGACGCTCGCGCTGTCGCTCGCCGCGGGGCTGCTGTTCGGGACGATCCCGGTGCTGAAGTACGCGACGCCGCGGCTGGGAACGGCGCTGAAGGAGGGCGGACGCGGGTCGAGCGACGGCCGCGAGCGCCACCGCGCGCGCAACGGCCTGGTCGTGGCGCAGGTCGCCCTGGCGCTCGTGCTGCTCGTCGGCGCCGGCCTCATGATGCGCACCTTTGTCGCGATGCGGCACGTCAACCCGGGGTTCGTGCGCCCGACCGAAGTGCTGACGCTGCGCCTGTCGATCCCGGAGGCGCTCGTCGCCGACGCCGATCAGGTCGTCCAGATGCATCGGTCCATCCAGGAGCGGCTGCGGGCCATCCCCGGCGTCGAGTCGGTGGGCGTCACCTCGTCGGTGACGATGGACGGCTGGGACAGCAACGACCCGGTGTTCGTCGAGGACCACCCGCAGTCCGAGGGGCGGCTTCCGCCCATCCGACGCTTCAAGTGGATCGGCGAGGACTACTTCCAGACCATGGGCAACCCGATCCTGGCCGGGCGCGCCCTGACCTGGACCGACGCCACGACCCGCGCGCCGGTCGTCGTGGTGAGCGAGAGCTTCGCCCGGCAGTACTGGCCGACGCCCGCCGAGGCGCTCGGCAAGCGCGTCCGCGAGAGCCCCGACAGCCCCTGGCGGGAGATCGTGGGCGTCGTCGGAGACGACCGCGACGACGGCGTGACCGAGAAGGCGACGCCGATCGTCTACTGGCCGATGGTGGTGCGCTCGTTCTGGGACAACGCGGAGTACGTCCGGCGCTCGGCCGCCTACGCGATCCGCTCATCGCGGCTGGGATCGCCGGGCTTCCTGAAGGAGGTCCAGGAGGCCGTGTGGGGCGTGAACCCGAACCTGCCGCTCGCCAGCGTGCGCACGCTCGAGCAGCTGCTGGACCGCTCGATGGCCCAGACCTCGTTCGCGCTCGTGATGCTGGCCATCGCCTCGGGTGTGGCGCTCCTGCTCGGGCTCGTCGGTCTCTACGGGGTCATCGCCTACATTGTCTCGCAGCGGACGCGCGAGGTGGGCATCCGCATGGCCCTCGGGGCGCACCCGGGCGACGTGCGGCGACTGTTCCTGCGCCACGGCCTGCTGCTGACGGCGACGGGCCTCATCCTCGGGCTGGGGGCGGCCGCCGCACTGATGCGCGTGATGTCGGCGCTGCTCTTCGGCGTCAGCCCGTTCGATCCGGTCACCTACGGCGCGGTGGCCGCCGGCCTCGGCGGCGTCGCGCTCGTCGCGGTCTACCTGCCCGCGCGGCGGGCGACGCGGGTGGACCCCTCCGTGGCGCTGCGATCACAGTAGGGCGCCGGGCGCCCGCCGGTCGAGTCGGGGTATGATCGCCGCGACTTCCCCGACCGATCCGGCGAGGCGCCCATGACATCACCGGCCCGCATTCTCCCGCTCTCCCTGCTGCTTCTGGCGCTTGCCGTCGCCCCGCCGGTGGCCGCGCGCCGTGCGGCGGCCATCCCGGCCACGGCGCAGGCCGCGCTGCGCTGGCGCCTCATCGGGCCCTTCCGCTCCGGCCGCGTGCTGGCGGTCAGCGGCGTCCGGGGGAACCCCAACCTCTTCTACTTCGGCGCGGTCGGCGGCGGCGTCTGGAAGACGTCGAACGCGGGCCGCACCTGGACCCCGATCTTCGACGGCGAAGACGTGGCCTCGATCGGCGCCCTTGCCGTGGCGCCCTCCGATCCGCGGGTGATCTACGTCGGCACGGGCGAGGCCGACATGCGCTCGGACATCACGATGGGCCAGGGCGTCTACAAGTCGACCGACGGGGGCGCCACGTGGCGGCACCTCGGCCTCGACGACACGATGCAGATCGGGCGCATCCTCGTCGATCCGCGCAACCCAGACGTGGTGCTCGTGGCGGCGCTGGGGCACGCCTACGCGCCCAACCCCGAGCGCGGCGTCTTCCGTTCGACCGATGGCGGGCGCACGTGGACGAAGACGCTCTACGAGCACGAGGACGTCGGCGCGATCGATCTCGCGATGGCGCCTGACAACCCGCAGGTCGTCTTCGCGTCCTTGTGGAGCGCGCGCCGGACGCCGTGGAGCCGCTATCCGCCCGTGAACGGACCGGGGTCCGGGCTCTACCGCTCGACCGACGGCGGCGTGACGTGGTCGGCGGTCGCGGGCCACGGCCTGCCCACCACCCCACTCGGACGCATCGGCGTGGCCGTCGCGTCGAGCACGGGCCGCGTCTACGCGATCGTGGACGCGGCTCGGCCCGGGCTCTATCGCTCCGATGACGGCGGCGCGAATTGGGAGCTGGTGGGGACCGACCCGCGCATCACGAGCCGCGCGTGGTACTTCAGCGAGGTGACCATCGACCCGCGGGACCCGGACGTCGTCTACGTGCCGAACATCTCGCTGTACCGCTCGCGCGACGGCGGGCGCACGTTCGAGGCCATCAAGGGCGCGCCGGGCGGCGACGACTACCATCAGCTCTGGATTGCGCCCGAGGACCCCGCGCGCATGATCGTCGGCGTCGATCAGGGCGCGACGATCAGCGTGGACGGCGGGCGCACCTGGAGCTCCTGGTACAACCAGCCGATCGCACAGATGTACCACGTCGCGGTGGACAACCGGTTCCCGTACTGGGTCTACGGCGCGCAGCAGGACAGCGGCACGGCGGGCGTGGCGAGCCGCGGCAACTACGGCGCCGTCACGCCGCGCGACTGGCAGACGGTCGGCGGCGGCGAGAGCGGCTACATCGTGCCCGATCCGACCGACCCGGACGTGATCTACGGCGGCAGCACCTACGGCGACCTGTTCCGCTTCGTGCGCAGCACGGGACAGGTGCAGGACATCACGCCGTGGCCCGAGGCCGCGTTCGGGGCGCCGCGCGCCGGCTTGAAGTACCGCTTCGACTGGACGGCGCCGCTCGTATTCTCGCCCCAGGACCCGCACACGCTGTACTACGGCGCGCAGGCCGTGCTGAAGACGACCGACGGCGGCATGAGCTGGACCGCGATCAGCCCGGACCTCGCGCGCGCCGAGCGGCACGGCACGCCGGCGGGCGGCGCCATGGTGGACGCGCTGGCGCCGATCGAAGCCTACGGCGTCGTCTACACGCTGGCGTCGTCGCCCGTGGCCAAGGGGCTGATCTGGGCGGGCACCGACGACGGGCTGATTCACCTCACGCGCGACGAAGGCGCGCACTGGCAGGACGTCACGCCGCCGTCGCTCCAGCCATGGAGCAAGGTGAGCCTCATCGAAGCGTCGCCGCACGATCCGGGGGCGGCCTGCGCGGCGATCGACCGGCACCGGCTCGACGACTACGCGCCGCACATCCTGCGCACGCGCGACTACGGGGCGACGTGGACCGCGATCACGACGGGCATCTCGGACCGCGCGTTCGTGCGCGCCGTCCGCGAGGACCCGGTGCGGCGCGGGCTGCTCTACGCCGGCACCGAGCTCGGGGTGTTCGTCTCCTACGACGACGGTGACGCGTGGGAGCCGCTGCAGCTCAACCTGCCGGTCACGCCCGTGCGGGATCTCGTCGTCAAGGGAGACGATCTCGTGATCGCGACCCACGGCCGGTCGTTCTGGATTCTCGACGACGTGACGCCGCTCCGCCAGCTGAGCGAGGCGGTGGTCGCCGAGGATCTGCACCTGTTCCGGCCGCAGACGGCGATCCGGATGCAGCGGAGCGTGAACACCGACACGCCGCTCCCGCCCGAAACGCCCCTCGGCGAGAATCCGCCCGACGGCGCGATCGTCGACTTCTGGCTGAAGCGAGCCCCCATGGGACCCGTGACGATCGAGATTCTCGACCAGGGCGGGACCCTCGTGCGGCGTCTGTCGAGCGACGAGCATCCGGGCATGCCCGAGCCGCGGCCGGCGTTTCCCGACTCCTGGCTGCGCCCGGCGCCGCCGGTCACCGCCCGTGCGGGCCTGAACCGCGTCGTCTGGGACCTGCGCTACCCGAAACCGGCCGTCGTGTCGTCGTCCTACACGATCGCGGCGGTCGCGGGCCGCGACACGCCGGCGCTGCCGCTCGGCCCGCAGGTCGTGCCCGGCACCTATCAGGTGCGCGTGACCGCGGACGGTCGCAGCCAGACGGTGCCGCTCACGGTGAAGATGGACCCGCGCGTGACGGCGACGGCGGAGGATCTGGCGGCGCAGCTCGGCCTGGAGCAGGCGATCGTCGACGCCATCGCGCGCGACCGGCAGGCGCTCGACGAGGCGCGCCGGGTCATCGCGCAGATCGCCGAACGGAAGACGCTCGCGGCCGCGGCGGCGCTCATGGAGACCCTGGACGCCGTGACCGCCAAGGCCTCGAAATCCGCGGCCGACCTGACGGGGTTGAACAACGCGCTCGGCGCGCTGCTCGTGGTGGTGGACGGCGCCGACGCCCGCCCGACCACCCAGGCGGCCGAGCTCTTCCAGGTGCGGTGGAAGGCGCTCGACGCCGCGCTCACGACGTGGGAGACGACACGGTCCACGGATCTCGCGGCGCTGAGCGCGGCGCTCCGCCGCGCGGGGCTGCCCCTCGTGGGCACCGACGGTCCGAAATAGCGGCGGCGCTCCCCGGCGTGGCGGCAGCGGGTCGGGGCGAGCGGAACGCGGCGGCCAAGGTGCCACCTTCCGATTCGTGCGCGCGCCGACGGATCCGTGCCGGGATCGCGCGCGCGCGGCCGGCCGGCCCGTTTCCACCGCCTGGCAGGGATCTTGGATTGCTCGGCGGGTTGGGCGGCCCGCGGCCGTCCCTCCCCACTCACGCGCACTCGACGAGGCGGCCGTCAGCCGGGAGGGCAGCGATGTTCCAGATGACGCTTCTCGACCACATCCGGCTCACGTTCGGTCAGGTCGTGTACCGGTACAAGGCGCACGCGCGGAGCGCCGAGCGGATCTCGCGGTGGATCTGGCAGGTGCGGGCGACCCTGCTCGCGCTCATCGGCGGCACTCTGGCCGCCGCGGTGACCGCGGTCCTGACGGCCGGCGGGCCGTACGACCGCGTGACGGCGATCCTGGCGGCGCTGGCCCTGGTGGCCTACGCGGTCTCGCTCGCGCTGCAACTCGACGCGCGGCTCTACGCGCACCGGTGGTGCGCGTCGCGGCTGTGGCTGATCCGCGAGCGCTACTACGCGCTCATCGCGGAGCTCACCGACGGGATCGTCGACCTCGACAGCGCGCGCGAGCGGCGCGACGCGCTCATGAAGGAGCTGCACGCCGTCTACAAGCACGCCCCGCTGGCGGACCGGGTGGTTTACCAGAGCGCGCGCGACTCGCTGCGCGCGGCCGACGAGACGGCACTCGCCGACGAGGAGATCGACCGGTTCTTGCCGGCGTCGATGCGCAAGGCGGCCGCCGCGGCCGCCGGCATGGGCGGCGAGACGGCGGAGAGCCCTCCGGAGGCGCTCGGCGCGGAAAGCGGCTCCACCGGCGCGTGAGGGGCCGGGCTGAAGCCGGGCACTACGTACGGCGCGCCCGGCGCTACGACAATCGGTGCAGGTGCGGGTGCGAGTGGGTGAGGCCCGAGCCGTGGCGGTGGCGGTGCGCGTGAATCAGGTTGGTGCGGTCGAGCAGCGCCTCGTCGGCGAGCACCTCGCCGGGCGCGCGATCGGCCACGACGGCGCCGCCGTCCAGCACGCAGCAGCGGTCGGCGATGTCCTCGAGCGAGCCGAGGTCGTGCGTGGCCGTGACCACCGTCTTCGAGCCGTCGCCCCAGCCGACGAGCTGGTCGATCACCTGGCTCTGGCTGCGCGGGTCGAGGTTGGCCGTGGGCTCGTCGAGCAGCAGCACGTCGGGGTCCATCACCAGCACGCTCGCGAGCGCCACCTGCTTCTTCTCGCCGCCCGACAGCCGCTGCGGCACCCGGTCGCGCAGGTGCGCGACGCGCAGCCGGCCGAGCGCCGCCTCGACGCGCTCGCGCACGTCCGCCTTCGTCCAGCCGAGCTGCAGCGGGCCGAACGCCACCTCGTCGAACACGGTGGGGTTGAAGAGCTGCGCGTCGGGGTTCTGGAACACCAGCCCGACCCGCCGGCGGAAGTCGTGCGCGAACCGGTCGTCGCCGAACCGCTCCTCGGTGAGCGGCTCGCCCTGGTACCGGACGACGCCCTCGTCGGGGAAGTAGAGGCCGTCGAGGAGTCGCAGGATCGTGGACTTGCCCGACCCGTTCGCGCCGACGAGCGCCACGCGGGTGCCCGCCCGGATCGCCAGCGAGAGCGCCTCGAGCGCCGTCACCTGGCGGTAGCGGTACGTGACGTCGCTCACCTCGAACAGCATCATCGCCCCGCCCAGACCGCCGCCGCCGTTACCGCGGCGAACGACGCCAGCGCGAGCCAGTCGGCCGCGCGCATGCGGAAGTCGTCGAGCACGTGCACCTCGCCGCGGAACCCTCGCGACTGCATCGCCAGGTAGACCTCGCCGCTCAGGTGCAGGCTTCGTGTCAGGAGCACCCCGGCGCTCGTGGCGACCGCGCGCCGCCGGTCGGCGCCGGTGGCCGCCGACACCGCCCGGCTGCGCCGGGCCTCGAACATCTCGTGCGCGATCTCGAGCAGCAGCAGCACGTAGCGGTAGGTCATCCCCAGGATCACCACGACCACGACGGGCACGCGAAACACGCGCAGCGCCTTGAGGACGTGCGACCAGGGCGTGGTGAAGACCAGGAGGTAGGCGAGCGTCGCCGCGGTCTCGACGCGCAAGACGAGGTAGCCGGCCGACGACAGGCCCTGGGCGGTCACGGGCCAGCCGGCGAACGGCACGTGCCCGACCGGGTCGCCCGGCACGAGGACGAGCGCCGGCAGCGCGATCGCCCCCGTGAAGACGAACGCCCCGAGCCAGACGCGCGCCGCGAGCGTCCGCAGCGAGAGCCGCGAGAGCGCCGAGCCGGCGACCGCCAGCGCGAGCACGGCGCCGATCGCGGTCGCGCTGGTGGAGAGCGCCGCGGCGAAGACGAGCGCGAGGAGACCGGCGACCTTCACGCGCGGGTCGAGCCGCTGGAGCAGCCCGTCGCGGCGCGCCGCGCCCTCCGCGGACTCGACGTGGGCGATGGCGTCGCGCAGGCCGTCGAGCGTCCGCTCGAGATAGCCCCCACCGCGGCGCCCCTTCACGGGATCACCCCGCCGGCGTCGAGCGGTCCGCGCGGGCGGCGCAGGCGCGCGAGGCCGGCCAGGCCGGCCGCGGCCAGGATCACCAGGCCTGCGCCGAGTATGCCCGACAGCGCGTACCCGAACCCGCGGCTGCGGACGAACGGCGGAGCGTAGTCGGGCCATGGCGCCGTCCAGACCGACGAGAGGCGCGCGAGCCCCGCCGGCGCGCGGTCGGGCGGCGCCTGGTCGTGCGAGGCCGACGCGATCTCCCGCCGGGCCGCCGGATCCGCGAAGTCGCGGGCCGA
>JAHECP010000169.1 GCA_024641665.1 Acidobacteriota bacterium | reverse complement strand
CGCCGGCCGCGCGCCGTCCGCCTTCGACAGCGCGCCGAGGCGCGCCGCCATGGCGCGCGCCGTCGTCGCGCGCGCGTCCCCCACGTTGCGCGTCTCGCCGGGATCGGCGTCGAGATCGTACAGCTCCGTCTCGTTCGAGACGATGACCTTCCAGCGCCCCTGCGCCAGCGCGCGCAGCGGGCTCCAGCCGGCCGCCTGCGGGTAGTCGGTCTCGGCGTACGCCTCGCGGTCGGGCGGGAGCGCCGACAGGACGTCGGCGCCCTCCATGCCCCCCGCCTCGAGGCCCAGGCGCGCGAGAATCGTCGGCGCCACGTCCACGATCGTCACCGTTGCCGTCCGGCGTCCCGGCTCGACGCCCGGCCCGGCCATCACGAGCGGCACGCGCAGGGCCGCGTCGTAGAGCAGCATGCCGTGCGTGCGCTCGCCGTGCTCGCCCAGGCTCTCGCCGTGATCGCCGAGCACGACGACGAGCGTCCGCTCGCGCTCGCGACGGCCGTCCACCGCCGCGAGCAGCCGGGCGAGCTGGCTGTCGGCGAACACGACTTCTCCGTCGTAGGCGTGGCCGCCGGCGCGGGCGAGCGCGGCAGGCGGCGGCGTGTAGGGCGCGTGCGGATCGTAGAAGTGCACCCAGAGGAAGTACGGGCGCGAACCGACGGGGTGCGCCGCCAGCCACGACAGCGCGCGGTCGGCCACCTGATCGGCCGGCCGCTCGGCCTCGAGCCGATCGGTCGCCGCCGGATCCCTCGGCACCTCGTCGTCGTAGGTGTCGAACCCTTCGTCGAGGCCGAAGCGGCGATCGAGGACGAACGCGCCGACGAACGCGGCCGTGTCGTAGCCCGCGGCCTTCAGGCGGCGCGCCAGCGGCGCGGGCGAGCCGGCGAAGCGGCCGGCGCCGTTCTCGTGCACGCCGTGCGCCGCCGGCCGGACGCCCGTCATGATCGACACGTGCGCGGGCAGCGTGAGCGGCACGACGGTGCGCGCGTTGGCGAACGAGGCGCCGCGGGCGGCGAGCGCCGCGAGCGCCGGCATGAGCGGCGGCGTCAGCCGATCGGCGCGCAGGGTGTCGATGGTGACCAGGAGCACGCTGGGGCGCGCGGCGGGCGGCGGGCCGCCGGACCCACCGTGACAACCGGCCAGCAGGGCCACGAGCAGAAGGGACACCCGGGTTCGCGGCATTTCGACACCGGCCTCGCGCCGATGATACCACCGCGCTCGTGACCGATGACGCCTGACCGCTGGCGGCGCGCCGCGCCCGCTGCTATGATGCCGCCGTCGTCGCCAAGGGAGGCGGCATGATCAGCATGGCGGTCCGGCGCACGTCGACGCTCTTCGCTCTGATCCTTCTCCTGCTCGTCACGACCGGCGGCACGCTCGCCGCGCCCCAGACCCCCGACCTCACCGCCGCGACGGACGCGCTGGCGGCGGTCCGCACCCGCTTCGCGCCCGACCGGCGCGTGGCCGTCTTCGATCTGAAGGTCGAGCGCACGGAGGACGCGCTCGCCGTTTCCGGCGAGGTCGAATCGGCTGCCGCGAAGGCCGCCGCGCTCGAGGCGCTCCGCGCGTGCGGCGAGCGGAACGTCGTGGACCACGTGACCGTGCTGCCCGACGCCGCGCTCGGCGGCCAGACGCTCGGGCTCGTGCGCGTGAGCGTGGCCAACGTGCGCGGCCGGCCGTCGCACTCGGCCGAGCTCGTGACGCAGACCCTCATGGGCTGGCCCCTGCGCGTGCTGAAGGAACAGGACGGCTGGTACCTCGTGCACACCGAGCCCGACGGCTACCTGGGCTGGATCGAGACGCTGCAGCTCACCCGCGTCGACGCGGAGACGAAGCAGGCCTGGGAGGCGGCCGCGCGCGTCGTGTCGACGGTGCCGGTCGGCGTGCTGCGCCTCGCGCCCGCGACCGACGCCGAGCCGGTAACCGACCTCGTGATGGGCTCGGTCATGCAGGCGGCCGGCAGGTCGGGCGGGTGGACGGAGGTGTCGCTGCCCGACGGGCGCCGCGGGTTCGCCCCGGGCGGCGAGGTGCAGGACTACGCGGCGTGGACCTCGTCGCGCACGGCGGACCCGGAGGCGATCGACCGCACGGCGCGCCTGTTCATGGGCGTGCCGTATCTCTGGGGCGGCACCTCGTCGAAGGGGTTCGACTGCTCGGGCTTCGTGAAGATCGTGCTGCACCTGCACGGCATCGAGCTGCCGCGCGACGCCGATCAGCAGGCGGCCATGGGCCGACCCGTCGCGATCGACAAGGGTCTCTCGGAGCTCAGGAAGGGCGACCTGCTCTTCTTCGGGCCGACCGAGACGCCCGAGCAGCCCGAGCGCATCACCCACGTGGCGCTCTACGAGGGCAACCTGGAGTTCATCCACGCGTCGGGCCTCGTCCGGCGCAGCAGCTTCGATCCCGCGTCGCCGATCTACTCCGGGAGCCTGCTCAAACGGCTGCGGCGCGCCAGGCGGGTCATCGAGTAGACGCGCGGTCCGACCCCGGGAGCCTGGTGCGCTATAATCCGGGGATTCCCGGCAAGCCAGCTCTGTCGCCGATCCCCGGATTCGCATGACGTCCAAGCCTCCGGCGTGGCGCGTGTCGTCGAGCCTCGTGCTGATGTGCGCGCTGGCGGTGTCGCCGGCCGCCGCCGACGTGCTGCCGTCGCACCCGTTCACGATGTTCGGCGGGCGGCTGGTCGTCGGCGGTCTCGCGTCGGTGTCGGTCGGGTCGCACGATCCGGGTTATTTCAACTACACCGACTACGAGCACGACACGCTGCGCCTCCTCCGCCTGGCGATGCGGGCGGCCTTCAGCCTCGGCGACCGCGTGTCCCTGCTGGGCGAGCTGCGGACCGAGAACTGGGACACGTTCCAGCCCTACGCGCTCTACCTGCGCGTCCGGCCGTGGCGCGGCCGCGCGATCGACATCCAGGCCGGACGCATTCCGCCCGTGTTCGGCGCGTTCTCGCGCCGGCCCTACGCGAGCGACAACTTCCTGATCGGCTTGCCCCTCGCCTACCAGTACCTGACGTCGCTCAGGGCCGACGCGCTGCCGGCGAGCGCCGACGACCTGATCCGCATGCGCGGGCGCGGCTGGCTGTCGCGGTTCCCGATCGGCTCGCACGCCGCCGCGCACGGCCTGCCGCTGGTCGCCGCGTTCCGGTGGGACACCGGCGTCGAGGTGCGGCTGGGCGACGACCCGGTGTCGCTCGGCGCCGCGGTCACGACCGGCACGCTGTCCGACCCGCGCGTCCGCGACAACAACCACGGCAAGCAGGTCTCGGCCCGGCTCGAGGTCCGGCCCGTGGTCGGCCTGGTGCTCGGCGTGTCGGCCGCGCGGGGACCGTTCGTCGCGCGCGCGGCGTCGAGCGCGCTGCCGCCGGGCGTGTCGGCCCGCGGGCTCGACCAGCAGGCCTTCGGCGCCGACGCCGAGTACTCGCGGGGCTACTGGCTGGTGCGCAGCGAGGTCCTGATCAGCCGCTGGCGGGTGCCGGCGGTGGCGCCGCCGCTCGTCACCGCGCCGCTCGACGCGACGTCGGTCTTCGCCGAGGGCCGCTACCGGATTCGTCCGGGCCTCTACGTCGCGGGCCGCGTGGACCATCTCGGCTTCAGCGACGTGACCGGCACCGCGGGCCGGGAGTCGTGGGACGCGCCGGTGACGCGCGTCGAAGTCGGGGGCGGCTACTCGGTGCGGCGCAACGTGCTCGTCAAGGTGGCGTTCCAGCACGACAGCCGGGACACGCGCCGGTACGACGCCGCCGCGATCGTGGCGGCCGAGCTCAGCTTCTGGTTCTGATGGCGGATGCTCCGATCGCCACGCCGTCCGTCGCGCGGCGCCGGCCGCGCCGGGTGAGGCCCTCCGCGGCCGGCGTCGCCGCCGGGCTGTGCGGCCTGCTGATCGCGCCGGCCCACTCGACGGCACGCGACGCGCCCGGGCGCGCGCAGGACCCGGCGGCGAGCGGCACCATCGTCGGGCGGGTCGTCGTCGAGCGCCCGCTGCCGCCCATCCCGAGGCGCCCGTCGGTGGACGATCTGGGGATGCCGCGGCCGAGCGACGTGCCCGACCGGTACCGCTCGGTGGTCTACCTCGAGACGGCGCCGCAGGGCGCCTTCGAGCAGCCGCCGCCCGGCCAGGCCGTCATGCGGCAGCACAACGAGACGTTCGAGCCGCACGTGCTGGCCGTGACCGTCGGCACGGTCGTGGCGTTCCCGAATCTCGACCACGTGTATCACAACGTCTTCTCGCTCTCGAAGGCCGCGCGGTTCGACCTCGGGCGCTACGCGGCCGGGCGCTCGAAGTCGGTGCGCATGGAGCATCCGGGCATCGTGCGCGTGTTCTGCGACATCCACTCGCACATGAGCGCGTTCATCCTGGTGTTCAGCCATCCCTTCTTCGCCGTGACCGGCCCCAGCGGCGTCTACCGCCTGGCGGGCGTGCCGCCCGGCACCTACCACGTCATCGCGTGGAACGAGGGCGTGGCGAGCGAGCCGCAGCCGGTCACGGTGCGGCCGGGCGACCAGGTGACGCTGGATTTCGTGCTGCGATGAAGCTGCTGTCCTCCCTGCGGAACCGGATCTTCCTGGCGAGCGCGCTGCTCGCCGTGCTCGTCATCGCGTTCGCGATCTACCTGGTCAACGCGCGCGTGACGCGCGAGGCCGAAGCCGAGCTGCAGCGCGGCGTCGTCGAGGCGGGCTCGCTCGTGGAGCAGCACCGCACCACGCTCTTCAACACGTTCACCGTGATGGCCCGGCTGATCGCGGACCTGCCCAAGCTCAAGGCCGCGGTCGGCACCAACGACCCGCCCACCGTCGCGCCGGTCGCGCTCGAGTACCAGCGGCAGCTCGGGTCCACGCTGTTCATCGTCACCGACCCGCAGGGCCGCGTGCTGAGCGCCGTCGGGCTCTCGACGGCCGAGGCGGAGGCGCTGTCGCACCGGGCGGGCATCGCCGAGGGTCTCGCCGGACGTGAGGGCTCGGCGCTCCTCGCCGGGCGCGGCGGCGTCATGCAGGTCGTCACGGTGCCCATCTCGGTCGGGCTGGTCCGCCCGGAGCTGCTCGGCGCGCTCACGGTCGGCTTCCTGCTCGACGACGCCCTGGCGGAGCAGTTCAAGCAGACCACGGGGAGCGACATCGCGTTCGCCGCCGAGGGCCGGATCCTGGCCAGCACGCTGCCCGCCGCCTGGAACCCGCAGCTGGCGGCGCTGCTCGGGTCCGAAGGCGTGTCGCGCATCCGGCTCGGCTCGAGCGAGTACGTCGCCCTCCTCCGGCCCCTCGCGCGCGCGGCGTCCGGGACGCCGCCGGCGCAGGCGCCGACCGTCGTGGTGCTCCGGTCGCGCACCGCGCAGCTGCAGTTCCTCGACGCGATCCACGCCGGGCTGGCGGTGGCGGCGGTCTTCGCCGTCCTGCTCGCGACGCTCCTGAGCTACGGCGTCGCCCGCACGATCACCCGTCCGCTCGCCGCGATCACGGGCACCATGCGCGAGGTCGCCGCCACGGGCGACCTCACCCGCAAGATCGCGCTGCCGCACCGGGGCGAGTGGGACGACGAGGACGCCCGGCTGCTGGCCACGACGTTCAACTCGCTCACCGACTCGGTCGCGCGCTTCCAGCGCGAAGCGGGCGAGCGGGAGCGCCTGTCGGCGCTGGGGCGCCTGTCCACGATCATCGCGCACGAAATCCGCAATCCGCTGATGATCATCAAGGCGTCGCTGCGCACCCTGCGCCGCGCCGACGCCGCGCCGGCCGAGATTCGCGAGGCGGCCGCCGACATCGACGGCGAAGTCGGGCGGCTGAACCGGATCGTGAACGACGTGCTGGACTTCGCGCGACCCATCCCCTTCGAGCACGCGCCGGTCGATCTGAACCGCCTGTGCGAGGACGCCGCCGCCGCCGCGTCGGCCGACAACGGCGGTCCGGCCATCGCCGTGCAGCTCGACCCCGGGCTCGGCCCGCTCGTGACCGACGGGGAGCGCCTCCGGCTGGCGCTGCTCAACATCCTGACCAACGCCCGGCAGGCCGTGGCGGCCGTGCCGGCGGCCGCCGCCGGCGGGACGGACCCGGAGCCGCCAATCGACCTGTCGACGGCGCGCGCCGGGGACGGCGGCGCGGTCATCGTCGTCCGCGACCGCGGCGTCGGCATCGCCGAGGCCGACCTGCCTCGTGTCTTCGAGCCGTATTTCACGACCCGGCGGACGGGAACCGGCCTGGGTCTTGCTATCAGCCGGAACATCGTGGAGGGACTGGGTGGCACCCTCGCGGTCCGGAGCGCCCCGGGCCGCGGCACCGAGATGCGGCTCACGCTGCCGGGCGCGCCGCCCCCGGCCGGGAGCCGCCCCCAGACCGGCTGACGAGGCACCATGACGCACGGGTCGATTCTGCTCGCCGACGACGAAGAGAAGATCCTGAAGGCGCTCGGTCGCGCGCTGCAGGACGAGGGGCACGAGGTGGTGTGCGCGCAAGCCGCGGGCGCCGCACGGCAGCTGCTCGCCCAGCGCGGCTTCGACGTGCTCATCGTCGACAACCTGATGCCGGACATGACCGGCCTGGAGCTGATCCGCGAGATCGTCGCGTCGACGCCCGAGGCCGAGCGGCCGCAGATCCTCATGATGACCGCGCACGCGACGATCGAGAGCGCGATCGAGGCGATGAAGCTCGGCGCGGCCGATTTCCTGCAGAAGCCGTTCGAGGTGGACGAGCTGCTGGTCGTCGTCCGCCATGCCGTCGAGCAGCAGCGGATTCGCACGGGCTACCGCTACCTCATCAGCGAGCGCGAGGAGGACTTCAATCACTACGGCATCGTCGGGCGGAGCCGGCGCATCCAGGACGTGATCCGGCGGGCCGAGACGGTGGCCGCCACCAAGAGCACCGTGCTCATCACCGGCGAAACCGGCACCGGCAAGGAGCTCGTGGCGCGCGCCATCCACGACCGCAGCGCCCAGCGCGACCGCCCGCTCATCAAGGTCAACTGCGCGGCCATTCCCGATACGCTGCTCGAATCCGAGCTCTTCGGCCACGTGCGCGGCGCCTTCACGGGCGCCACGAACAGCAAGAAGGGCAAGTTCGCGCTGGCCGACGGCGGCACCATCCTCCTCGACGAGATCGGGACGATGAGCCCCGGCCTGCAGGCGAAGCTGCTGCGGGTCCTGCAGGATCGCGAGGTCGAGCCGCTCGGCGCCGAGCGCACGACGCGCGTCGACGTGCGGGTGATTGCGGCCACCAACCGCAACCTCGCCCAGATGGTCGCGGAGGGCACGTTCCAGGAGGATCTCTTCTACCGGCTCAACGTCATCCCGATCGAGATCCCGCCGCTGCGGGATCGTCGCGAGGACATTCCCGTCCTCGTCGAGCACTTCCGGCGCAAGCACGCGCAGCGGATCGGCAAGACCCTCGAGACCGTCGCCCCCGACGCGATCGCGTGGCTGCAGCAGTACGCCTGGCCCGGCAACGTGCGCGAGCTGGAGAACACGATCGAGCGGGCCGTCGTCCTGTCGGCCGGGCCCGTCATCGGCCTCGACGCCATCTCGGGCCTCGGCGCCGTCGCGCGCGAGCCGGCCGGGGGGCTGCCGTCGCTGAAGCTGCACCCGAACCTGGAGTGGGCCGAGCGCGAGACGCTGCGGCGGGCGCTCGCGGCCGCCGACGGCGTGAAGAAGGACGCCGCCGAGCTGATGGGCATCTCGCAGCGCGCCATCAGCTACTACCTCAACAAGTACCGGTTCGACTGACGCGCGGCTTACCGCTCGCGTAAGCGGTTACCGCGCCCGAAAGCCCGGTCGCCGCCGGCCTCGCCGAAGCGTGCGAAAAACCACGGGCGACGGCCCGGGACCGTCCGGCACTCCCCTTGCTCCTCTTCCTCCCAGTCACGTTTCAACGGGCCAGGGCTGGAGTGCCCTGCGGCCCCACCGAATCGGAGGGCAAGGCATGCGCATGCGGGCATTCATCGGAACGAGCTGGCGGGTGGCGGCCGGGGTGGCCGCGCTCACGCTGCTCAACTGCGGCGGGGGGTACAGCAACCCGTCGACACCGACGCCGGTCAACAACGGCAACGGCGGGACCAACAGCAGCGGCGGCATCACGATCGCGATCGTGGCCACCGACAGCTCGATGTCGTTCTCGCCGGCGAACGTCGTCGTTCAGCCGGGCCAGCAGGTGGTGTGGAAGAACGGCGACGTTACCACCCATCGGATCGTCGGGAACGCGGGCGAGTTCGACACCGGGAACCTCGCGCCCGGGGCGACGAGCGCACCGGTGACCGTCTCGGGCACCAATCCGCTCCCGTACCATTGCAGCATCCACCCGTCGATGGTCGGATCGCTGAACGGCGCGGGCGCGCAGCCGCCGGAGCCGTGCACGGGGCAGTATTGCGGGTGACCGGGAAAATGGGGTCAGACCCCATTTTCCCGTCACACGCTCGTCGGGCGCACCCCGAGCCCCGGCGTCGTCGGCAGGATCAGCTTCCCGTCCTTCACCGTGACGCCCTGGTACGGGTCGTTCCCGATGAGCAGGTTGCCGTCGAGGTCGGCGAAGTCCACGAGCGGCGAGAGCTGCGCCGCCGCCGTGACGCTCACCGAGCTCGACACCATACACCCGAGCATCGTCTTCAGGCCGAGCGCGCGCGCGATGAGGATCATGCGGTAGCCCTGCAGGATGCCGCCGGCCTTGTCGAGCTTCACGTTGACGCCGTCGTAGGCGTCGGCCAGCTTCGGGATGTCGGCGGCGTGCAGGCACGCCTCGTCGGCGAAGATCGGGATGTTGACCCGGTCGCGCAGCCAGCGCGTCTCCTCGAGCATCGCGGCCGGCAGCGGCTGCTCGATCATCTCCACACCCTGCGTCTCGAGCCACTGGATTTTGCGGAGCGCCTCCTCCTTGTTCGTCCAGCCCTCGTTGGCGTCCACGCGCAGCGGCTTCTTCGTGACGCTGCGCACGGCCTCGATGGTGGGCTCGTCGGTGGCGAGGCCCACTTTGACCTTCAGCACCGGGTACGCCTCGGCCTCGCGCACCTTCTGCCGTGTGATCTCCGGCGTGTCGATCCCGATCGAGAACGTGGTGAGCGGCGCGTCGGCGGGGTCGAGACCGAAGAGCCGGTGGATCGGCGTACCGAGCCGCTGGCCCACCCAGTCGAGGATCGCGATGTCCATGGCCGCCTTCGCGGCCCACTGGCCCTCCACGCGGCGGAGGATCTCGGCGTTCAGCTTGTCGAAGCTCGCCGGATCGGCGGTGGCGAACAGATCCGCCAGGCCGTCCACGACCTTCTGCCCGCCGACGGCGTCCTCGTTGTAGCGCACGATGGGCGCGCCTTCACCGACGCCGGTGAGGCCGTCGCGCGTGTAGTAGACGAAGAGCGTGTCGCGGTACTCGCTGGACGACATGGTGGTCGTCCAGGTGTGCCGCAGCTTCAGGCGCTTGACCTCCGTCCGGATCGAGCCCGGACCGCCGGGCGCCGGGCGGGCGGTCCCCTTCAGGGTCGCTTCGAGCGGCAGCGCCGCGGTTACCGCAGTGGCTCCGATGACCTTCAGGCACTCTCGGCGTTCCACGTGGGCCTCCTTGATCGTGATGAAAGACGGACCCGGCATGAATGCTGGCTAACGGCGCGCGCCCGCGCCATCGGGCACCGGGAGCAGGAGCAGGTCCTGGAAATCGAAGCTGAAATCGGTGGCCGGCGACACCGCCTTCATCGTCGCGCGCTCGACGCGTCCGTCGGCGTCGAAGGCGAAGGTGACGAAGGCGTCGGCGCGCAGCTCGCGGTCGCGCCAGCGGGCGACGAACGTATCGTGGCGCCAGGCCTCGAGGTCGCCCACGAGCGAGGGCGTGTGCGCGAAGCGGATGACGAGGCGCCCCTGCTCGAGCCTCACGTCCACGCGGCCGTACCACGCGTCCTCGTACGCGCCGGCGTAGCGCGCGAGCGGCAGCGCCGGTTCGGGCGCCGCCTCGCGGCCGGCCGCCGTCGTCCGCTCGGCCTCGGCGGTCGCCGCCTCCTCGCGCGCGCGCACGGCCTTGTACGCGTCAATCCAGTCGGTGGCCGGCGCGCCGATGTAGTGGTCCACGACGTGGAAGGCGATCGAGTCGAACGCCTCGCCCGACTCCTGGTTGGTGAGCACGACGACGCCGAGGTTGGTGTCGGGCACCATCAGCACGCGGGAAACGTAGCCGGGCAGGCCGCCCGTGTGCATCACGAGCTTGTGGCCGCGGTAGTCCTGCACGCCGAGGCCGAGCGCATAGCCGCGGAGGTTGGGCTTGAGCGCGGCCAGCTCGGGGGGCGGATCTCCGATGGGAATCGGCGTCACCATCGTCGTGAGCTGGCGCGAGGTGGCCTCGGAGAAGAGCCGCGAGCCGTCGGCGAGACGGCCCCGGGCGAGCTGGACCATCAGCCACTTCGCCATGTCGCTCGCGCTCGAGTTGATGCCGCCGGCCGCGTTCGTGTTGTCGCTGTCGAACGGGTGCACGGGGCGGACGACGCCGTCCACGCGCGCGTGCGGCGCGGCCACGTTGCCCGCGGCGTTCGCGTCCGAATGGCGCGTGTTGCTGTCGGTCATCCCCACCTTCGCGAGGATGCGGGCGCCGACGAAGTCCTCCCACGACTGGCCGCTCACGGCCTCGATCACCTCGCCGGCCACCAGGTACAGCACGTTGTCGTAGGCGTAGGCGCTGCGGAAGCTCGTGGCGGGCCGGATGAACCGCAGGCGGCGGGCGATCTGGTGCCGGTCGTAGGTGGAGGGCGGCCACCACAAGAGGTCGCCCGCGCCGAGGCCGAGGCCGCTGCGGTGCACGAGCAGGTCGCGGATCGTCAGCTCGCGCGTCACCCACGGGTCCCACATCTGGAACCAGGGCAGGTAGCGCACGACCGGGCCGTCCCACTCGAGCTTGCCCTCTTCGACGAGGAGCCCGAGCGCCGTGGCGGTGAAGACCTTCGTGTTCGACGCGATGCCGAAGAGCGTGTGCGCGTCGACCTTGTCCGGGGCGCCGAGCCGCCGCACGCCGTAGCCTTTGGCGGTGACGACTGCGCCGTCTTTGACGATGGCGAGGCCGATGCCGGGCACGTCGAAGGTCGTCATGGCGCGCTGGACCCAGGCGTCGAGGTCGGCGGGCGCGGCGGCGGGCGCCTGGCGTGCGGAGATCGAGGCGACGGCGGTGACGGCGACGAGGAGCGCGAGCAGCGGACGGGGGTGACGGGTCATGCGGTGGTCTCCTCGGTGGCGAAGGCGGCAGCGGAATGCAGAGCGGACTGCCGCTGTCCGGGTCCTGCCGCCCGACAGCCCACGGGTGCTCGGGCCCAACAACCTGACCACGGCTGAGGGCCCTCCGCGCCCGCGGGCGCCCGTCGGGCGTCACCCGCCTGCGCTCTGCATTCCGCCCGGTCGCGCACGTGTGGCCGGGCGCGGCGACTCCCCCGTCTCGTCGCCGGCGCCCCCCAAGTATCCACGGGCCGGGACGGGCGTCAAGCGAGGTTGCGCGCGCGGGGCGGGCGCCAGGGGCGGGCGCCAGGGACTCGACGCCATGCGGGGAGCATGGTAATATCGCGTGTTGTGCCGAGGCCGTCCGGCCCGGCAGGACGCGCACCAGCCAGACACGTGGGCCGCTAGCTCAATTGGCAGAGCAGCAGACTCTTAATCTGCGGGTTGTAGGTTCGATTCCTACGCGGCTCACCA
>JAHECP010000168.1 GCA_024641665.1 Acidobacteriota bacterium | reverse complement strand
GTGCGGCTGGCGGCGGCCGCCGCGGCCGCCGCCGCGGTGCTCGCCGGCGGCTGGCAGGTCGTCCGCTACTACGACGTGCCGCTGTGGTCGTCGCCGCCGGCGCGCTTCTCGGCCGGCGTGCCCGCGGCCGCCACGGACCCCACGTCGCCGGTCGAGGTGCGAACCGCGACCTACTCCATCCTCGTCGGCCCGTTCGGCACGAAGGCCGACGCCGAGCGCGCCGCCTCGGCCCTCAAGGCGCAGGGCTATCTGGTACGGGAGATCGTGCAGACCAGCGAAAAGCAGGAATACCGGGTGCTCGTCGGACGCTACGACGACCTCGCCCTCGCCCGCCAGCACGCCGCGCGCCTCGAGCAGGAGCCGCAGTTCAAGGAAGCGACGATCGTCACCGAGCGGTAGCCAGATTCTCTCTCTTCCACTGCATCGCCATGTGGATGCGGGCGCGGCCGCTCGGATGGTCGAAGAAGATCATCTCCTCGATCGGCCCGGGCGCGAGCTTGCGGTAGTCGCCGAGCTTCAGCGACACGGTGGCGAAGCCGTCGGGCTCACGGGCCGCGTTGAGGCCGAAGATGTCGGCCTCGGACTCGAGCGTGCGCGAGACGGTGTTCTGGACCGGCGTCAGCGCGAACGCGTAGACCGTCAGGAGCACCATCAGCAGCGGCAGGCCCGCCACGTCGGCCACGCCGGTGATGCCCCAGCGCGCGCCCCACCGCCGGTTGGCCCGGTCGAACGCCCACCGGATCAGCGCGAACCCGACGAGCACGACGATGGCGACGAACACGAGCTGCTCCCACACGTGGTGCAGCACGTAGTGCCCCATCTCGTGCCCCATGACCGCCTTGATCTCCGGCAGCGTCCCGCGCTTCAGCAGGTTGTCGTTGAGCGTGATCCGCCCGGTGCCGAGGAAGCCGCTCACGTTGGCGCTGATGCGCGTGGTCTGCCGCGACGCGTCCACGACGTACACCGCGTCGGCCGCGATGCCGTTCGCGCGCGCCATCGACAGGATGGGCTCGCGCACCTGCGGGTCCTCGAGCTTCGTGTAGGTGTTGAAGAGCGGCGCGATATAGACCGGCCCGAGCGCGAGCGCCACGGCGGCGAACGCCACCATGACGCCGGAGCCCCAGAGCCACCATGTGCGCGGCGCGCGGCGCAGCACGGCGTAGAGCGCGACGATGAGCAGGCCGCCGAGCACGACGCCGAGCGCCAGGCCCACCAGCTCGTCGCGCATCCAGCCGCCGAAGCCCTGCGTGGCCAGCCCGTACTGGTGCTCGCGGAAGAAGCCCGTGTAGACGCTCAGCGGGAACACCAGGAGCGTGGTGAGGACGAGATACTGCGCCCAGTAGAGGAAGACGTGCACGGCACGGAGGCGCGTGACGCGCGCGGCCAGGTCGCGCATCGCGCGCGACCACCCGAGCTGGAGCAGCAGCAGGTTCACCGCGAGGGTCGCCAGGAAGCTCCAGAGCAGGATCCAGTAGCCGCCCTCGAAGTAGGCGTCCGACGCCGCGCGCTTGTCGGCCGGCACGCTGGCGAGGTACTGCGCCGTGGCCGCGTCCACGTCGAACGCCTGCGGCGAGGTCGCCGCGGCGGCCGCCGGCGGCGCCTGCGCCCATGACGGCGCCGCGCCGATCGTCATCGCCAGGATCAGGACCGCGCCCGTCAGACAGCGTCTCATCGGTCCTCCTTCATTCGGCATTCGACATTCGACATTCGGCATTCGACATTCAGCCTTTTGCACGTTTCTTCCCCGCGGCCTTGGGCCTGGCCATGGCGACCTTCGCCGTCTTCTTCTTCTCGGCGCTCACCCGGTCGAGGCTCTTCCGGAGCGCCTCCATCAGGTTCACCACCTTGGGCGGCGCCTCCTCTTCCTTCTCGACGATCTCCTCGCCCGCGATCTTGGCGTCGATGATCCGCTTGAGCTCGTCCTGGTACTCGTCGCGGTACTCCTGCATGTCGAGCGCGCCCTCGAAGTTCTGGATCACCTGCCGGGCCAGCTTCATCTCGTCGGCCTTCACCTTGTCGGCGACGCCGCCCAGCTCGTCGATCGCGTCCATGCTGCGGATCTCGCGCGCGTGGCGCAGCGTGTGCATCACCAGCCCCTTGCCGCGCGGCTGGATGGCAACCAGGTATTCGCGCCCGTAGAGCGCCACCTTGCCGACGCCGGCCTTGCCCTGCATCCCCTCGCGCATCACCGCGAACGCCTCGGCCGCCACCGCGCCGTCGGGCGCCAGGTAATAGGGCCGCTCGAGGTAGATCGGGTCGATGGCCGCCGCGTCGGTGAACTGCACCAGGTTGATCACCCGCGTGGACTCGGTGCGCACCTTGGCCAGGTCGTCCTCGTCCACGACGACGTAGCGGCCCTTCTCGAACTCGTAGCCCTTGACGAGCTCCGAGTTGGGCACCTCGATCTCGCAGTGCGGGCACCAGCGCTTCTGTTGGATGCGCGTCTGGCACTCGCGGTGCAGCTGGTTGAAGCTGATCGTCGCCGCGGAATCCGTCGCAGGGAACACCCGCACCGGGATGTTCACGAGGCTGATCTTCAGGTAGCCCTTCCAGGTCGGTCTGGCTGCCATAGTGGTGTCCTTCTCCAGGCGCTGGGCGCTGGGCGCTGGGCGTTGGTTGGCTCCGGGGGTCGCTCGGCACCATTATCGGCCGAACCGTGCCCCGGGCGCACGCGTTGCACGGTTTGGCACAACCTGAGCGGTTGAGCTGACGGCTCATCAGGGCTCACGGCTCGGGGCTCACGGCTCAGGTCGGCTGACGGCTCAGGCTGGCGCGCCCCCGAGCCCCCAAGCCCCGGCCCCTAGTCCCTTCCGTGATGTTTTCCGTGATGTTTTCCGTGGTGATTTCCGTGGTGATTTCCGTGGTGATTTCCGTGGTCATTCCGTGGTCATTCCGTGGTCATTCCGTGGTCATTTACAATCGCCCCATGCAATGGCACGGGGCGATGGCGTCCGTCCGTCCGATGCTCGCCGTGCTCGCGGCGCCCGGCGAGGTGCCGCTCGCGAGCGAGCGCCTCGTCTACGAGCGCAAGTACGACGGTATCCGCGCGCTCGTGACCCTGGAGCCTGCGGCCGGGCGCCGCCGCGCACGCTCCTCCAGAGCCCCCAGGCCCCAGCCCCCAGTCCCCTCCGTCTCCATCCGCTCCCGCAACGGCCTCGACAAGACTGCGCAGTTCCCCGATCTCGTCGCGGCGTTCAAGCGGCTGGCGGCGAAGCTGCCGGGCCCGCTGCTCGTCGACGGCGAGATCGTCGCGCTCGACGAGCGCGGCCGGCCGGCGAGCTTCACGCGACTGCAGAAGCGCATCCACCTCACCGGCGCCAGGGCCGTCGCCGCCGTGGCGCGCGTGCAGCCCGTGGCGTTCCAGGCGTTCGACCTCCTGCGCGACGGTGACGAGGACCTGCGGCGCCTGCCCCTCACCGCGCGGCGCCTCCGCTTGCAGAGGGCCTTCCGCCCGCCGGCGCGCTCGCCGCTGGGGTTGAGCGAGATCGCGCCGGGCGACGGGCGCGCGCTGTACCGCCGTGCGCTGAAGGAGGACTGGGAGGGGCTGATCGCGAAAGAGGCCGCGTCGGGCTACGAGACCGGTCGCCGCAGCCCGGCGTGGCGCAAGCTCAAGATCCCCCGGCGCCACGCCTTCATCGTCGGCGGCTGGACGGCGCCGCGGCAGTCGCGCGCGCACTTCGGCGCGCTGCTCCTCGGCGTGCCGGATGAGACCGGGCTGCGGTACGTGGGCGGCGTCGGCTCGGGCTTCGACGAGGCCACGCTCGCGCGCCTGGCGGCGCGCCTGAAGCCGCTCGCCACGAAGCGCTCGCCGTTCGCCGACGCGTTCAAGACCGAGGAGACGGCGCACTGGGCGCGCCCCGAGCTGGTCGTCGAGGTCAAGTACACCGAGCTGACGCCAGACGGGCGCCTGCGGCATCCGGTGTTCCTGGGGGTGCGGTCGGACGGGAAAACGGGACTCGGGACTCGGGACTCGGGACTGGGGGCTCCGAGGCTGGAGGCCGGCCGCCTTCGCGCTTCGCGCTTCGGCGAGCCCGCCGTAGCCTTGGCGAAGGCGGGAGGCCTGGGACCGGAGGCCAGAGGCCAGAGACCGCGGGCGAGGGGCCGGCCCCTCGCCGGGGATGATCAGGAGATCCCCCCGGTCCTGGAGCGCCTCAGCGCGCTCGAGGACGCGCGGACGGACGGCTTCGTGGATCTGCCGGGCGGCGACCGGCTGCGTGTCACCAACCTCTGGAAGATCTTCTGGCCCGGGCTGAAGATCACCAAGGGCGACCTGCTGCGCTACTACGCCGAGGTGTCGCCGCTGCTGCTGCCCGCGGTGGCGGACCGCCCGCTCGTGATGAAGCGGTTCCCGAACGGCATCCACGGCCTCACCTTCTATCAGCAGCGGGTGCTCGAGACGCCGCCCGCCGGCGTGCGCACCGAGACGCTGCCCGAGGGGCTCGATCCGATCAAGGAGGACGAGGAGGCGACCAACCCCGCGCGCTTCGTCGGCGGGTCGCTGGCGACGCTGCTCTACATGGCGCAGGTGGCGGCCATCTCGCAGGACCCCTGGTTCTCGCGCGTGACGACGCCGCTCGAGCCCGACCAGGTGGCCATCGACCTCGACCCGGGTCCGGGCGTGGGATTCGGCACCGTGCTCGACGTCGCGCGCTGGGTGCGCGACGAGCTTGAGCGGCTGCACGTGCCGGTGGTGCCGAAGACGTCCGGCTCGCGCGGCCTGCACATCTACATCCCGCTGCCGGCCGGCACGACCTACGAGTCGGGGATGCTGCTCTGCCAAGTCGTGGCGACGATCGTGTCCGGCAGACACCGGCGGCAGGCAACCGTGGACCGCATGGTCAGGAAGCGGCCCAAGGGCACCGTCTACGTGGACTACCTGCAGAACATCCTGGGCAAGACCCTGGCGACGGCCTACAGCGTGCGCGCGATCGACTTCGCGGGCGTGTCGACGCCGCTCACGTGGAACGAGGTGGACGCGGGTGTCGATCCGCGCGACTTCACGATCCGCACGGCGCCGGCGCGGTTCCGCGCGGTCGGCGACTTGTGGGCGCGCCTGCGCGAAGGGCCGAAGGTGGACTTGAAGAAAGTGGTCAGGGGTCAGGGGTCAGGCAGTCCTGAGAAGAAGGTGATAAGGACCACGGAAGGACCACGGAAATCGCCACGGAAGGACCACGGAAAGGACAACCTGTAGGGGCCGGCTTCAGCCGGCCCTCCTGAGCCGTGAGCCGCCTTCACGCTCCGCGCTACGGCGCGCCAAGGCCGTGAGCCGAGGTATCATCACCGAATGGGCAAGAAGAGCCGGTCGCCGGAGGAGTCGGTGGCGCTGTTCGGCATCGGCAAGATCACGCGGCACCTGTTCGTGTGTCTCGGGCCGGACTGCACCGACCTCGAGCACGGCGAGCGGACGTGGCAGTACATCAAGCGGCGGATGAAGGAGCTGAACATCACGGGCCCCGACGGCCCCTTCTACCGCACGAAGTGCCAGTGCCTGCGGATCTGCGACGAGGGGCCGATCTGCGTGGTCTATCCCGAGGGCGCATGGTACCGCCACGTCACCCCGGACAACGCCGAGCGCATCATCCAGCAGCACCTGATTGGCGGCCAGATCGTCGAAGACCTGTGCTTTGCGAGGAACCCGCTGCCGCTCCCGTGACGGAGGAAGCGAGGGAATGGCGCGGTGTGGAGGCGTCCCCGCCGATTCTCGGATGAGCGAGGGAGCGGGGCGATGGAGCCCCGCGCAGCGACCGAGCCAGGCGGGGTGCACCCCTCGACCTTGCTCGGGGTCCCCTGAGCATCGTCGAAGGGCAGCGGCCCCCGCCGATCTGGCAAATGGCGCGCCCGGAGGGATTTGAACCCCCGACCTACGGGTTCGAAGCCCGGCGCTCTATCCATCTGAGCTACGGGCGCGCAGCTTTACGAAAATACCACGGATGTACCACGGAAATCACCACGGATGAGGGTGGCGCGCCCGACAGGATTCGAACCTGTGGCCTTCGGCTCCGGAGGCCGACGCTCTATCCAGCTGAGCTACGGGCGCACAAGCAGGAAATGTACCACGGAATCGTCGCGGAATGAAATGACGAAGGGGACGTGACGTCTGGCGTATGGTAACGGCGTGTCGGCTTCACGCCGAATGCGGGCTGCGCCCTCGGCCTCGTCTTCCGGGCACTGGGCGGCAGAGCGCAAGGGAGGGTCCCCATGACACGCTCGACGCGACGCGCGGCGGCCATCCTGCTCGTGATTGGTGGAGCCGCGGCATTCTGGTGGGCCGGCGGTGCCGGCGCCGACGCCGCCGCGGCGGCGAGGTCCGCGGGTGTGAACGCTCCGGCGGTCGCGCCCCGGCAGGCCCCGCCAGACGACCCGCGCTTGAAGGGTGCCTACCGGTTCGAGCGCGGCGGCTGGATCTACGTGCATCTCGAGGGTGCGCCCGCCACGCTCGGCTATCAGCACGGCTATCTGCTGGGTCCCGAGATCGAGGACGCCTTCCGCGCGGTCAGCGCCAACATGACGCACTCGACCGGGCGGGACTGGGCCTTCTTCCGCACGGCGGCCCGGGACATGCTCTGGCCGAAGATCGAGCCGGAGTATCGGCAGGAGCTCCAGGGCCTCGTGGACGGTCTCCGCGCGCGCACCGGATCCAGGCTCGACGTGTACGACCTGGTGGCCTACAACGCCTTCGAGGAGCTGCCGGACTACTACGTGCCCTGGCTGGACAAACAGCAGAAGAACGCGAAGGCGCCGGACCTCAAGAGCCCCGGCAACTGCAGCGCGTTCGTCGCGACCGGCAGCTGGACGAAGGACGGAGGCATCGTCATCGCCCACAACACGTGGACCAACTACATGAACGGCGAGCGCTGGGTCATCGTGTTCGACATCGTGCCCGCGCGCGGCTACCGCATGCTCATGGACGGCTTCCCCGGCGTGATCGCCAGCGACGACGACTTCGGCATCAACGGCGACGGCCTGATGGTCACCGAGACGACGATCACGCAGTTCGAGGGGTGGGATCCGAACGGCATCGCGGAGTTCGTCCGCGCCCGAAAAGCGCTGCAGTACGCCGGCTCGATCGACGAGTACGTGCGCATCATGCTGGACGGCAACAACGGCGGTTATGCCAACGACTGGCTGCTGGGCGACCGCAAGACCGGCGAGATTGCCCAGTTCGAGCTCGGTCTGAAGGCCCACCGGGTGTGGCGCACCAAGGACGGCGTCCTCGCCGGCTCCAACTGGGCCCGCGATCCGGAGATCCTGAAGCTCGACGCGCCCGGGTTCGACCCGCACAACATGGAGACGTCACCGAATGCGCGCCGCCTGCGGTGGGAACAGCTGCTCGCCAGGAACAAAGGCCGCATCGACGTGGCGCTGGCGCAGCAGATGCTCGGCGACCACTACGACACGTATCAGAAGAGGGAAGAGCCGGACGAGCGCACCCTCTGCGGACATGTCGACACGTCCGCCCGGGGCATCCCGCAGTGGGCATGGGGCGCGCACTACCCCGGCGGTGCCGTCCAGGCGAAGGTCACCGACTCGACGATGGCGGAAGCGATGAGCCTGGTCGCGCGGGCCGGCCATCCGTGCGGCGAGGACTTCCTCGCGAAGCCGTTCCTCGCCGCGCACCCGGAGTACGCCTGGCAGGCGCCCTACCTGCACGACATGAAGGCCGGCCCGTGGACCGCGTTCCGCTCGGGAGACGCGCAGCGAAAGTAGCGCGGAAAAGAGAACGGGCCGTGGGAGCCAGCGCCCCCACGGCCCACGGACGAACGCCGAGCGGTCGGCCGCCTAGAACGTGATCCGGAAGCCGATCTGGCCGACCCGCTGCTCGGGCTGCTGGAAGTCGCCCGAGTACGCCGTCGGCTGCATGAAGGTCGGGTTCGGCGCGCCGGTGCCGAGCAGCCGCCTGGTCACGAAGCCCGAGGGGTTCTTCGCGTTGAACACGTTGAAGATCTCGGCAATCGCCTCGATGTGCATGCGCCCGTAGACCGGGAAGGCGCGCGACACGCGCAGGTTCATCTGGGTGCGCCACGCGCCGCGGCCGCAGTTCCACGTATCGCAGGTGCCGATCTCCTTCGGGGCCTGGTCGACGCCGTTGAACTGGTAGGCCGTGGCCGGGATGTCGTTCGTGTTGCTGTCCTGGTTGAGGTCGAGGCCCTCGTAGATGCTCACCGGGAGCCGCGACCGGAACAGGAAGATCGGCGAGATCGTGAAGCCCTTCACCATGAACACGCCGGCGAGCGTGCCCGAGTGCCGGGCGTCGGTGCGCGCGGTCGGCCCGTTCACCTTCGGATCGTCGTAGAGCAGATAGGCGTCCTGGAGGTTGTTCGAGTTGAGCTCATCGGTCGCGTTGCCGATCGTGCTCTTCGCCTTGGCGAGGGTGTAGGTCGCCGTGAAGTCGATGCCGTTGGTCAGGCGCCGCTTCAGGCCGAAGATCCCCGCCGTGTACTCGCTCTTGCCGTAGCTGCTGCCTTCGCGCGTGCCGAGCGCGTTCGGCTGCAGGCCGAGGAAGGTGAGGCGGCGCGTCCTGGTGCCCGGGATGTACACGTTGATGTTCGGCCGGGTGTTGAGGTCGCGGCCGTCGGCCCGTACGAAGTCGGCCGTGAACACCATGCTGTCGCTGATCTCGTGCGACCAGCCCGCGGCCAGCTGCCGCGTGTAGGGCATCTGCAGGCGTGGATCCGTCCACTGCCCGAAGCGCGGCAGCGAGTTCGGATCGGCCTGGTTCTGGCTCTCGATGTTGCTGACGGGCTGGCCGATCTGGTAGAAGCTGCCGTCCGGGTTCTTGATCCCGCTCTGATCGGAGACGTTCAGCACGGTGCCGAACGCGCCCTGCGCGTCGAAGGCCGCGAACAGGCCGTTCGAGTTCGTGTAGGCCATGTCCATGTAGATGCCCCAGCCGACGCGGATGACGTCCCGGCCGTCACCCTTCAGATCCCAGGCCAGCCCGACGCGCGGCTGCCAGTTGTTCGTGTCGTTCTTCGGGCTCTTCCCGGCGTTCTCGAGGCCCTTGATGCCCGCGAGCAGGCCCGCCGCGCCGGCCGCCTGGACCTTCACGTAGTTCGGGTTGTTCGACTGGTCGTACTGGTAGCCCGTGATCAGGTCGTAGCGGATGCCGAGGTTGACGGTGACCCGGTCCGTGAAGCGCCAGTCGTCCTGGAAGTACCAGGCGTACTGCTTCAGCGGGATGTTCGCCCGGGCCGTGCCGCCGTTCGTCGACACGGTCGACAGCGGACCGGTCAGCGTGTTGTCGAGGTGGGCGTACGCCAGCACGCCCTTGCCGCTCTCGAACGTCACGTACAGCCTGGGCTCGTTGATGAAGTTCACGCCCGTCTTGAAGTCGTGGCCCACGCCGCCCTTCCCGGTCACGTGCCAGGAGAAGTCGTCGTGGAACTGCCACTTCTTCTGCTGCGTGGTCTGCGGCGTGTTTGGGCTCTGGCCCACCGCGACGCCGTTCGGGAAGGTCTCGCGGGGGTCTTCACTGGCCGCCGTGATGTTGTTGGCGAAGTCCGCGTACTGGAAGATGACCTCGTTCAGCTTCGACCCGCCGATTACCCAGTTGTAGTTCAGGTTGACCGAGTTGAACGTGTTCTTGCTGTCGCCCCAGCCGTTGGGCGTCGTGTTCGCGTCGGCGCCGTACGGCTGCGAGTTCTGGTTGCGCCCGTACCGGATGGACAGGTAGTGCTGCGGGTTGATGCTCGCCGTCACCTTCGTCGTCACCAGCGTCTCGCGATACGGCGTCGCGTAGACGCCATCGAGCGAGGGGAACAGCCCCGACGTGCTCACCGTCTGGTACGTGTTCTGCTGCGTCCGCTCGAAGGCGCCGAAGTAGTGGACCTTGTCGAGCACGATGGGCCCGCCGACGCTCCCGCCGTACTGATACCGGCGGTAGTCCTGCTTGGGCGTGTCGTTGATCCTCTCGGTCTCGGTGATGGCGTTCATCGACTTGTCGCGGAAGAGCGTGAACCAGCTGCCGCGCACCTGGTTGGTGCCGCTCTTGGTGACGACGTTCAGCACGCCGCCCTGGCTGCGGCCGTACTCGGCCTTCGAGCGCGAGGTGACGAAGTTGAACTCCTGGATGGCCTCGAGCGGATACTGCTGCAGGAGGCCGCCCACGGTGTCGTCATTGTTGTCGCCGCCGTCGATCTGGTAGTTGATGTTGCGGCCGTTGCCGCCGTTGATCTGCGGCGAGTACTGCGTGCTCTTCGTCGGGTCGGAGTGGAACCCCAGGCCGACGCCCGGGATCGTCGCCGCCAGGTTCGCGAACTGCCGGCCGTTGAGCGGCAGGCTCTCGATGCGGCCGACGTCCACCACGCCGCCCACCGACGAGGCGCTGACCTCGATGAGCGGCGACTCGCCGGTCACCGTGATCGTCTCGGACAGCGCGCCCACCGTCAGCGTGAAGTCCACCGACAGCGTCTGGCCGACCGCGACGATGATTCCCTCCCGCTTCACCGAGGTGAAGCCCTGGAGCTCGACCGTCAGGTCGTAGTGACCGACCGGCAACGCGGACAGGCGGTACACGCCCTCGGCGTCGCTCACGTCCACGCGGCTGAAGCCGCTTTCCTGCTGCAGGGCTGTGACCGTCGCCCCGGGCACGACGCCGCCCTGGGCATCCATGACCCGCCCAGTGATGTTCCCGGTGGTCTGCTGCGCGGCGACAGGGCTCGCCGCCAGCACGATGGCAAGTACGAGCACGATGGCGGGACCGATGAATCCCTTACGCATGCGTGGCTCCTAATGATAAGAAACGAACATTCCGGACACGGAGGACCGCCTGTTTAGCAAGAGAAGTGCCGCGCGACCGCAGGCCGTCACTGCCTGTAACTATCAATGGCGTTTGCGGTTGGTCGACCACATATGCGAGGGAAGGACATCCGGGAGTGACCAGATCCAGTCTGACGTCGGCGGAACGCCAAACGGTTGGATTCACCTCTTGACCACCGGAGAATCGTCAGCGCCGGGGCTGATGGCATGCTCTACCTTAGTACCGTAAGTAGGCGCTCGACCTCGGCGCGCTGCGGCGCGTCGGTCGGAAGCCGGCTGAGCAATTCGCGCGCTTGCGCCGCGGCGTCGGCGCGGCGGCCGAGCCGCGCGAGCGCCCGGGCCAGCGCGAAGCGCGCCTCGTGCAGATCGGGGTCGTGGCCGACGGCCCGGCCCAGGTACTCGGCGGCAATCCCGGCCGCGCCGCCGTCGAGCGCGAGCAGACCGAGATTCGCCTCGATCACCGGGTTGTCCGGCTCGACCTCGAGCGCGCGGCGCAGCGTGCCGGCGGCGGCCGCGGGTCGGCCCGCCTCGGTCTGGCAGCGCGCGAGACCGAGGTAGGGATCGGCGGACGGCAGGTTCGACGCGATGGCCGCCTCGAAGTGCGGCGTCGCGCGCGCGCAGTCGCGCGCGTCCAGCCACAGGTACCCCAACCTGAGGTGCGCCTGCGGGTTCTGCGGATCGTCGGCGAGCACCTGCTCGAGCAGCGCGATGGCGTCGCGGCCCCGCACCTCGCCCGACGAGACCTGGGCGAACCGGGCGGCGACGGCAATCCGATCCTTCGGGTCGGGACGCAGACCGGGCGCGCGCGACGCGCGACCGCCGCCGACGTAGCCGAGCGCGCGCAGCCGCGAGGCGGCTTCGGGGT
>JAHECP010000167.1 GCA_024641665.1 Acidobacteriota bacterium | reverse complement strand
GCCCGGCACGCCCGCCGCCGCGCCACGCCACCCGGCGTGCGCCGCGCCGACGACGCCCGTGCGCCGATCGGCCAGGAGCAGCGGCACGCAGTCGGCCACCTGCACGGCCACGGCCAGGTTTGGGTCGTCGGTGATGACGACATCGGCGGCCGGGAACGACTCGGGCCTCGGGCCGCCCTGCCGGTGGCAGACGACCGCTGCGCCGTGCACCTGCCTGACGCGGCGCAGCGCGTCGGGCGCGACCCCAATCGCGCGGGCCACGCGTGCCCACCCGTCGCCGGGCGTCTCCGGCCGCTCGAGCGCCAGATGGCGCGTCGTGAAGAAATGCTCCGCCATCGCGCCGAGCGCCGCGCACCGGAGCACCGGCCCCCACGGCGCCTCGCGCCACTCAAAGCCGCCGCCCGCCGCCGGTCGCTCCTCCACCCCCACCGTCATCGTCTTGGGTCAATGGTCGCGCCGCCGGCCGCCATGCCGCGGTAACGTTCGTTGCGCCCCGTCAACCATGGTTGACGCGGGCTTTTCTCGACTTCAGGGGCGCCCGGCCGGCCGTGCGCACCTCCGGTTGACACCCGCGCCCGCGTACGACGACGGCCGGCGAGCGCCTTGAAACCGCCTGCGCTCCCAACCGGCCTCTCCACCGCGACTTCCACGGACCATCCCCGGCGTCCGGTCTCCGGCACGCCTCCTGCGATGGAAGGCGTCGCCGACGTCACAGAACGGGAGATCGCAATGGTGGTCAAGATCGTGCCGAACGACAAGGGGAATCCGCCGGGCAAGCTCGCCGATGCGGAACTGCACTTCACCGACGGGCCGCTGGGGGGCCTCAAGCTGATTGGCTTCGCCGTCTGGGAGCGGCGCGGCGGCAACGGCCGCAACGTCACGTTCCCGGCGCGCCAGTACTCCGTGAACGGCGAGCGCCGGAGCTTCGCGCTGCTTCGGCCCGTCGTGGACGCCACGGCGCAGGACCGGGTGCGCCAGCTGGTGCTCGACGCCTTCGCCGAGCACGAAGCCGAGGCGGCCATCGCCCAGTAGGCGGGAGGCAGGGCGCTCAAGGCAGGATGGGCAGCAGGCGGGCGTTTTCCTGCAACCGCTTGGGGGGCAGCGTCCATTCTTCGCGAAGCCCCTTGGCGTACTCGGCACGGAAGAACGAGGCCTTCAGGCCGCCGTCGATGACGTCCCACGGCAGCACGGGGTCGTTGGCGCGGTCGCGGAAGAGGTAGAAGTCCGCGTCCACGCCGGCCTCATCCACCGCCGCGCGCCAGTGGCCGCCGTTGCGCTCGGCCGCCTCGATGGCGGGCGCCACCCGGCGGTCGCCGAGCGACAGTAGCGCCTGGTAGAAGGACTGGCGCTCGGACTTGATGCTGAAGTGCATGTTGTCGACGCCCGCGACGAGCGCGCGCAACCGCCGGATCTTGCGGTCGATGTCCGCCCCGCGCTCCATCGGCAGCCACTGGTAGGCGGTGCCCGGCTTGGGCACGAGCGGGTTGACGCTGGCGGCGATGCGGCCGAGACGGCCGCGGCCGCGTGCGTGCTCCACCATGATCTCGCGCATCGCGAGCGTGAGGTCCCGAATCGCGACCAGGTCGTCGTCTGTTTCGGTGGGGAAGCCGATCATGTAGTAGAGCTTCAGGTTCTCGATGCCGCTCTCGAAGATCAGGCGCGCGCGATCGAGGATCTCGTCGTTGGTCACCGTCTTGTTGATGACGCGGCGCAGCCGGTCCGAGCCGGTTTCCGGGGCGATGGTGAGCGACCGCTCGCCGCTCGCCTTCAGCAGGCGGACGATCGGCTCGGTGAGGTCGTCGAGCCGGAGCGAGGCCGGGCTGATGGAGTAGCCCATGTCCACCAGGCGCGTGAGGATCTCCACGATGTCCGGGTGGTCGCAGAGCGCGATGGAGACGAGGCCGACGCGACTGGCGTGCGTGCGTGCGCGCTCGGCCAGCGCCAGGATGCGCGACGTCTCGAACGGGCGCACGGGCAGGTAGTTGTAGCCCGCCCAGCAGAAGCGGCAGAGATTCGCGCAACCACGCACGACCTCGACGAGCAGGCGCGAGCCGAACTCGGTGTCGGGCGTGAAGATCGAGGTGGCCGGCGGCTCGAGCCGCTCGGTACCCTTGACCGCCGCCTTCCGCACGGGCAGCGGCGCTCCCGCCCGCGGCACGTACTCCGCAATCGTGCCGTCGTCCGCGTACCGGACGTCGTAGAGCGACGGCACGTAGAAGCCGCGCTCGGCGGCCAGGCGTGCGTAGAGGTCGTCGCGGCCGGCGGCGCCGGCAATCGCGCTGACCAGCGCGGGCACGAGCGCCTCGCCTTCGCCGGCGGCGATGACATCGGCGAACGGCGCGAGCGGCTCCGGGTTGACGAACGTCACCGCGCCGCCAATGACGACGAGCGGGTGGCGCGGCGTGCGGTCCGCCGCCCGGAGGGGCAGGCCGGCGAGCCGCATCAGCGTCAGCACGTTCGTGTAGTCCCACTCGAACGATACCGAGAACGCGAGCACGTCGAAGTCGGCCACGAGCGTCTGCGACTCGAGCGTCACGAGCGGCGACCGATCGGCGACCTGCGCCTGCAGCTCCTGCTTGGGGGGTAGGAACACCCGCTCGCAGACGACGTCGGGGATGGCGTTGAAGAGGGCGTAGACCGTCTGCAGTCCCAGGTTGGACATGCCGACGAAGTAGGTGTTGGGAAACGCGAGCGCGACGCGCAGGCGCCCGCCGTGCGGCTTCTGCACGAAGCCCACCTCGCGCGCGAGGATCTCACGGGCCCGGTCGCGTTGCTGCCAGAGCTTCATGGACGCGCAGCTGGGACGGAATCAGGTGGCGGAATGGGGGCACTCGACGCGTGGGCGGGACCGGTCCGACAGCTCGGCTTGCGCCGCCGGCGGTCCCGTGTGCCCTGGATCTTCTTAGTCTACCACGCGCGCGAGCGCCCTCCTGACGACGACGAGGACGAAGTGGGGGCGTCCTACGCCTCGTTCTGGCGTCGGAGAAACGCCGGCACGTCGAGCGGCGACACCGGCTCGAACTCGGCCCCGGGCACCGATTCATCGGCCCTGGGCGGGGCCGGCGGCACCGGCGGCAGGTCCAGCGCCGGCCGTCGTCCCAGGACCAGGCGCGACCCGCCGGCGGCGACCGCGCGCTCGGCGGTCTCCTCCTTCCACGATGTGTAGGCGCTCAGATCCACCGGTGTCTGGCTCGACTCGCGCCCGGCGGGCCTGGCCGCGCCCGGCCGATCGAAGCCGGTCGCGATGACGGTGATCTTCACCTTGCCGGTCATCTTCGGGTCGATGACCGCGCCGAAGATGATGTTGGCGTCCTCGTGCGCCGCCTCCTGAATGACGGCCGAGGCCTCGCTGACCTCGACGAGCGACAGGTCGGTGCCGCCGGTGACGTTGATGATCACGCCGCGGGCGCCCTTGACGGACGCGTCCTCGAGCAGCGGACTCGAGATGGCGAAGTTGGCCGCGTCCATCGCGCGGGTCTGCCCTTCGCCGACGCCCGTGCCCATGATCGCGAGCCCGGCGCCGGACATGATGGTCTTCACGTCGGCGAAGTCGAGGTTGATCAGGCCCGACACCAGGATCAGGTCCGAGATGCCCTGGATGGCCTGGCGCAGCACGTCGTCGGCCGTCGCGAACGAGTCGGTGAGCGATGTCGTCCGGGCGATCGTGGCGAGCAAGCGCTCGTTGGGGATCGTGATGACCGTGTCGACGCACTCGCGCAGCTCCTCGAGCCCGCGTTCGGCCTGGAGCATGCGCTTGCGCCCCTCGAACCGGAACGGCTTGGTGACGACCGCGATCGTGAGGGCGCCCAGCTCGCTCGCCAGGCTCGCGATCACGGGCGCCCCGCCGGTGCCGGTGCCGCCGCCGAGGCCGGTCGTCACGAAGACCATGTCGGCGCCGTCGAGCGCCTCGATGATCTGCTCGGTGTCCTCGAGCGCGGCCTGGCGGCCGATGTCCGGGTCGGCGCCGGCCCCGAGGCCCTTCGTCAGCTTCGATCCGATCTGCAGCTTGATCGGCGCCGCGTTCGAGCGGAGCGCCTGGGCGTCGGTGTTCGCGACCAGGAACTCGACCCCGTCGAACCCCGCCTGCACCATCCGGTTCACGGCGTTGCCGCCGCCGCCGCCGATGCCGATCACCTTGATGCGGGCGCCGACCTTCCGATCGTCTTCGAGCGTGAGTCGGAGGTCCGTCTCGTCGGACGCGTGCCCCGTGACGATCTCGTGCGCATCTGCCATGCTCAGGCCTCCCTATGCCTCCCGGAGTCGGATCGTGCCGGGATCACGGTGGGGATCAGAAGAACTCCTTGAACAACGTGCGCAGCCGGCCCGCCACCTTGCTGAACGCGCCGGCGCCCGCGGCGCGCGGCGTCTCCGTGACGTGGTTGCGGTGCGCGTACATCACCAGGCCGACCGCCGTCGCGAACGCCGGGCTGTTGACGTGGTCGGCCAGCCCGCCCACGCCAGCCGGACAGCCGCGCCGGATCGGCAGGTCGAAGATCTGCTCGGCGATCTCGCCCATGCCGTCGAGCATCGCGCCGCCGCCGGTGAGCACGATGCCCGAGTGCAGCGACTTCTCATAGCCGGCCCGGCGGATCTCGTCCCAGAGCAGGTGGAAGATCTCCTCGGCACGCGGCTGCAGGATCTCGGACAGGATGCGCCGCGCCATGACCCGGGGCTTGCGCCCGCCGACGCTCGCCACCTCGAGCGTCTCGTCCTCCTCGACCATCGACGACAGCGCGCAGCCGGCGCGGCGCTTGATCTTCTCCGCGTCGGGGATCGGCGTGCGCAGGCCGACGGCGATGTCGCTCGTGAAGTGGTCGCCGCCCACCGCCACGACGCCGGTGTGCCAGAGGCTGCCGCGCTCGAAGATCGCGAAGTCGGTGGTGCCGCCGCCGATGTCGACGAGCGCCACGCCCAGCTCCTTCTCGTCCGGCGTCAGCACCGCCTCGCTCGCCGCCAGCTGCTCCAGCACGGTATCGGCCACGGCTACGCCGGCGCGGTTGACGCACGCGACGATGTTCTGCGTGGACGAGGCGGCGCCGGTGACCACGTGCACGTTCACCTCGAGCCGCGCGCCGGTCATGCCCACCGGGTTGCCGATGCCGTCCTGGTCGTCCACCACGAAGTCCTGGGGCAGGACGTGCATGATCTCGCGCCCGCTCGGCAGCGCCACCGCGCGCGCCGCGTCGATCGCGCGGCGCACGTCCTCCCGCGTCACCTCGCGGTTCTTGCCCGCCACCGCCACGACGCCGCGGCTGTTGAACCCCTTGACGTGCGCCCCGGACAGTCCGAGGTGCACCGAGTCGATCTCGACCCCGGCGGTCAGCTCCGCCTCCTCGAGCGCCTTCTTGATGGCGTCGACAGCCGCCTCGAGGTTGACCACCACGCCGCGGCGGATGCCGCGGGAGTCGGCCAGGCCGATACCGATGATGTCGAGTCCGCCGCCCTCCATGATCTCGCCCACGATCGCAGCGATCTTCGAGGTGCCGACGTCGAGCCCCACCAGATATCGCTCTTTCCGTGCCACGCGTCCTCCGTTCCGTGCGGCCCGCGCCCGCGCGCCGCCGCCGTTCAATCGCGCCGGGCGATCGGCACCGCCCCGGCGCCGGAATCGCCGCCCGGCCTCACGTACACCCGATCGTCGAACCGCAGGTCGACGTAGTCGATGTCCGGCACCCGCTGGTGCAGGGCGGGCGCGAGCTCGACGTACGACTGCAGCCGGGCGACGAACTGGTCCTCCCCGAGGTGCAGCAGCGCCGCGTCGCCCTGCAGGATCACGACCGCGTCGTGCGCGTCACGCACGTCGATCTGCGACACCCGCCGCCCCAGATCGGGGTGCGCCGCCAGCGCCGCGACCAGCCGCGCAACCAGCGCCACGCGGGTTCGGTCCACCGTCCCGGCACCGTCCGTCCCGACCGCGAGACCGTCCACGATCGGCAGGTCGAACTCGGCGTACTGCGGCCCGTACTCGTCCACGAGAACGCCCCGGTCGTCCACCAGATACAGCCGCGTGCCGATCCGGGCCAGCGCGATCGGCACCCGCTCGCCCACCAGGATCTCGACCGTCGACGGCAGCACGCGCCGAAGCGTCGCGTCGGTCACCCACGGCGAGTCCAGCAGCCGCGTCCGGTAGGCCGCGAGATCGGCGCGGAGCAGGCTCTGCCCGCGCAACCCGGACACGAGCGCCAGCACTTCGCCCGTCGACAGGTGGTCGTTGCCCCGCACCACGATGCGCTCGACGCGAAACACCGACGCGCTCAGCACGAGGTCCGCCGCGCGATACGCCCCGACGAGCACGACCAGCCCCAGCAGCACCGGGCGCAGCCTGCGCCACCGGAGCAGCTCGCGCGCGCGGTGGCGGCGCGTCGGCTTCACCTGCGCGCGCCGGAACCGCCGATCGGCCGGGGCTCGTACCGCCATCGTGTCCGCCTACCTCAGCGCGCGCCGCGCGCCGATTCGCCCTCCGCTCGCCCGGTCAGCTCGGCGAGGATGCGATCCGCCACCGCGCCGATGGAGCCGGCGCCCAGCGTCAGCACCAGATCGCCCGGCCGGGCGAGACGCGCCACCGCCGCCCCCACGTCGTCGATCCGTTTGACGACGTGCACCGGATGGTCCGTCGTCCGCCGCAACGCCGCCGCGATGGCCTCCACCGTCGCGCCCGGAATCGGCGCCTCGCCCGCCGAGTACACGTCCGTCAGCACGACCTCGTCGGCGCCGGCCAGCGCGGTGCCGAACTCGGCGGCCAGCGCGCGCGTGCGCGTGTAGCGGTGCGGCTGGAACGCCACGAGCAGGCGCCGGTCGAACCCGGCGCGGGCCGCCGCGAGCACCGCGGCGATCTCCGTCGGGTGGTGCCCGTAGTCGTCGACCACCATGACGCCGCCCGCTTCGCCCTTGAGCTGGAAGCGGCGCTCGACGCCCGCGAACTCGGCGAGCGCAGCCGCGACGCGCGCGAAGGGCACGCCCACCTCGAGCCCGACGGCCACCGCCGCCATCGCGTTCAGCAGGCTGTGCCGCCCCGGCACGCGCAGCCGGATCTCGCCCGTCTCCCGGCCGTCGGGGTCGCGGCCCGTCCGGCACTGCACGGCGCAGCGCGCACCGAAGCCCTCGAGCCGGACGTCGAATCCGCGCACGTCCTCGGCCGCCGCGGTGAACCCGTAGGTGCGCACGCGGCGCGTCATGCGCGGCAGCAGGCCTGCCAGCACGGGGTCGTCGGCGCACGCGACGACCGCGCCGTAGAACGGCACCTTGTTGGCGAAGTCCACGAACGCCTCCTGCAGGTGCTCGAAGGTCCCGTAGCTCTCGAGGTGCTCGCGATCCAGGTTCGTCAGCACCGCGATCGTCGGCGTCAGCCTGAGGAACGAGCGGTCGCTCTCGTCGGCCTCCGCCACCATGTACTCGCCCGCCCCGAGCCGGGCGTTGCCGCCGAGCGCCTGCACCTTGCCGCCGATGACGGCCGTCGGGTCGAGCCCGGCGCGCTCGAGCGCCAGCGCGATCATCGATGTCGTGGACGTCTTGCCGTGCGCGCCCGCCACCGCGATGGAGTAGCGCAGGCGCATCAGCTCGGCCAGCATCTCCGCGCGCGGGATCACGGGCACGTGCCGCCGCCCGGCTTCGAGCACCTCGGGGTTGTCCGCGCCGACCGCCGACGACACCACGACGACGTCGGCGTCGCCCACGTGGCGCGGGTCGTGCCCGATGGCGACGCGCACGCCCAGCGTGGCGAGCCGTTCGGTCACGTCCGATCCCTTCAGGTCGGACCCGCTGACCGCGTAGCCCAGGTTGGCCAGCAGCTCGGCGATGCCGCTCATGCCGATGCCACCCACCCCGACGAAATGCACGTGCCGCGTCCGCCCCAGCATCAGCGTCCTGCGAGCTCCAGCGCGCGGTCGACGATGACGCGCGCCGCGTCCGGCCGCGCGAGCCGGCGTACGGCCGCCGTCATGGTCGCCCGCCGCGCCGGGTCTCCGATGAGCGCGAGCAGCCGCGCGGCGAGCGCGGCGCCGGTGAGGCCGCGCTCGCCCAGGTACTCGGCGGCGCCGGCGCCGGCGAGCACCTCGGCGTTCTTCCGCTGGTGATCGTCGGTCGCCGTCGGCAGCGGGATCAGGATCGCCGGCCTCCCGATCGCCGCCAGCTCGGCCAGCGTCGTCGCGCCCGCGCGGCAGACGACGACGTCGGCCCGACTCATCTCCCGGTCCATGGTGTACAGGAACGGCTCGACCTCGGCCGCCACGCCAGCGCGTCGGTACCCTTCGCGCACAAGCTCCACGTCGCGCTGGCCTGTCTGATGCGTAACCGACAGGCGTGGGCATCCGGCAGCCAGCTGCGGCGCCGCCTCCACCATGGCCACGTTGATTGCGTGCGAGCCCTGAGAGCCGCCAACGATCAACACCCTCGCCACGTCATCGGTTGCCTCCCTTTCCTGCCGGTCCGCGCCGGCGATGAATTCCGGCCGGACCGGGTTGCCGCTCACGAAACCCTTGCCGCGGAAGTACGGCAGCGAGGCCTCGTAGGTCACCGCCGCGGCCCGCACGACGCGCGCCAGCAGGCGGTTGGTCAGCCCGGGCAGCGCGTTCTGCTCGAGCAGCATCGTCGGCACGCCGCGCAGCGCGGCCACCAGCACGACGGGGCCCGACGCGTACCCGCCGACCCCAATCACGACGTCCGGCGCGCGCCGCGAGACCAGCCGCCAGGCGTCCAGGCCCGACACCGGCAGCAGCGCGAGGCCGTGGTACAGCGCGGCCACCGACTGCCCCTTCAGGCCCGCGCTCCGGATGACGTCGATCGTGAAACCCTCCTTCGGGACGACGGTCGCCTCGATCCCGCCGGCCGTGCCGGCGAAGGTCACCGCGGCGTCCGGCCGCCGCCGGACGAGCTCCCGGGCCACCGCGATCCCCGGATACAGGTGGCCGCCGGTGCCCCCGCCCGCGATCACCACGCCGAGCGGCGAAGAATGCGCCATCGGTCCGCCCAGTCGCGCCCGTCACGGCTCGGGCGCCGAAGACGCGTGCTGGGAGATGTTGAGCAGGATGCCCATGCCCACCAGGCTGATGAGCAGCGAGGACCCGCCCGCGCTCACGAACGGCAGCGGGATCCCCTTGGTCGGCATCAGCCCCAGCACGACGCTGATGTTCACGAAGGCCTGGAACGCGATCATCGTCGTCAGGCCGATGGCCAGCAGCGCACCGAACCGGTCGGGCGCGCGCACGGCGGTGCGCAGCCCGCGCCAGGTGATCACGGCGAAGCAGATCAGGATGGCCGTCGCGCCCACCAGGCCCAGCTCCTCGCCGATCACCGCGTAGATGAAGTCGGTGTGCGGCTCGGGCAGGTAGAACAGCTTCTGCACGCCGGCCATCAGGCCCTTGCCGAACACGCCCCCCGTGCCGACCGCGATGAGCGACTGGATGATCTGGAACCCCTCGCCCAGCGGGTCGCTCCACGGGTCGAGAAACGCCAGCAGCCGGCGCCGCCGGTAGTCCGCGCTGACGAGCACGATCCACAGCACGGGCATCGTCACCAGCGCCAGACCGAGGATGTAGCGGTAGCTGAGGCCCGCCGCGAAGACCATGGCGGCCACGACGACGAGCAGCGACACGGCCGTGCCGTAATCGGGCTGCAGGAGGATGAGCCCGGTGATCACGCCGACCGCGATCGCGATCGGCACGAGCGCGTAGCGGATCTCGTTGATCCGATCCATGCGCCGCTCGAGCAGCGCCGCGCAAAAGAGGATCAGCGCCATCTTCGCCAGCTCCGACGGCTGCACCCCGATCCCGCCGACACCGAACCACCGGCGGGTGCCGTTGATCGGCGCGCGGAACAGCACCGCCACGAGCGCCAGGGTCGCGACGGCCAGCGCCGTCCAGATCACGACCGGCTCCCGGTAGTTCCGGTAGTCGATGCGCATCGTGACGGCGAGCATGAAGATCCCGAGTACGGCCCAGGTCCCCTGCTTGATCAGGAACCAGTAGGGCTGCTGGTACTTCGCCATGGCCAGCACGGCCGACGCGCTGTAGACCATCACCACGCTCGTGCACACGAGCAGCAGGGTGGCCAGGAACAGCAGCTTGTCCGACTTCAGCTTTCGCGCCATACTTCCCGCCTGCGCCGCCGGGCCGGCCGCGGCCCCCTAAAGGTCTGCCGCGCTCGACCCGACATCTGATCCGACGCGCGGCCACGGTCCGCGCGCCGATCGGCCTCCGGAAGGCCCGGCCGGGACACGACGGGCCGTCCGGCGCACCGCGCGGCCCCAGCCGTCCGCCGGGCGACGACGCCCGGCGGCCCCGTGAGCCGTGAGCGGTCAGCAGTCACCAGCCGGCAACGGGCTGAAGACACCGGCCTCGCAGACCGGGGCAGCCTGCGTTCCCAGCGACCAGTTCTTCGGCGCCGCCAGCCGACTGATGACTGCTCACCGCTCACCTGGCTCCTGCCGTTCCTCCTTCAGCCGCGCGACTTCCCGCTTGAACACCCGCCCGCGCTCCGCGTAGTCGCGGAACATGTCGAAGCTCGCGCAGGCCGGGGCCAGCAGCACCGTGCCGTCGGGCCGCGCCGCCTCGAAACCGAGCCGCACGGCCTCGGCGAGGTCCGCCGCGTCCCGGACGGGCACCACGTCGCCGAGCGCCGCGTGCACGAGCGGGCCCGCCTCGCCGATGGCGACGACCAGCGGTGCGCGGCCGCCGATCGCGCCGCGCAGGTCCCGGAGATCGCCTCCCTTGAACCTGCCGCCGAGAATCGGCACCACGCCACGATCGAAGCTCTCGATCGCGAGCCGCGCCGCCTCGACGTTGGTGGCCTTCGAGTCGTTCACGAACCGGACGCCGTCGATCTCGCCGACCGGCTCGAGCGCGTGCTCCAGGCCCGTGAAGGTCTCGACGGCGCGCGTCATGGCCTCGGCCGGCGCGCCGGCGAGCGCCGACGCGGCGGCGGCTGCCAGCACGTCGCTGAGCAGGTGCCGTCCCAGCAGCCGCACCGCCGACAGCGGCACGAGCGGACGAACGCGGCCGGCCCTGCGCAGCACGATCGCGTCCGCCTCCACGCCGACGCCCTCGTCGAGGCGGGCCTCGAGCGCGAACAGCAGGCGCCGGGCCGCGCTTCGGGACGCCAGCGCCAGCGCCGCGGGCGCGTCGGCGTTGACCACCACCCAGTCGGTCTCCCGCTGGTGGGCGAACACGCGCGCCTTGGCGTCGGCGTACTCCTCCGCCGACCCGTGGCGGTCGAGGTGATCCGCCGAGAGGTTCAGGAGGACGGCGACCCACGGCCGGAACGTGACGGTCGTCTCGAGCTGGAAGCTGCTCACCTCGACGACGTGCAGCGTGTCGGGCGTCGAGCCGTCGACCTGCGCGCTGAGCGGGCGGCCGATGTTGCCGCTGACGCGCGCGTCGAGGCCGGCCGCCGCGAGCATCCGGCCGATGAGCGTCGTGGTGGTCGACTTGCCCTTCGTGCCGGTGATCGCGATCACGCGGCCTTCGAGACACCGCCACGCGAGCTCGATCTCGCCGACGATCGGCACCCCCGCCCGGCGCGCCGGTTCGAGGGCGGGCTGGCGGAGCGGCACGCCCGGGCTCAGCACGACGAGGTCGGCCGCCGCGAGCGTCTCGGGCCGGTGGCCGGCCAGCTCCAGCACGATGTCGGGACGCAGCCGATCGAGCCCGTCCACGGCCGGACGGAGGTCGGTGAGCGTCACCCGCGCGCCGCGGGCCGCGGCCAGCTCGGCGGCCGCCCGGCCGCTG
>JAHECP010000033.1 GCA_024641665.1 Acidobacteriota bacterium | reverse complement strand
CCGTCGGCCAGGAGCGCGTTGACGAGTGTCTGGATGTGCTGGCGCGACACGGGCCGCCGGCGCGCGAGCTGCGGCACGGTGCGCGGGCCGAGGCGGGCGAGGTCGAGCAGCACGCCGCGGCGGCCGGCGGTGGTCTCGCCCTGGCCGTGCACCGCGGCGGCCACGGCGCGCAGGCGGTGGAAGAGCGCCTGGGTTTCGTCGAAGAGGCGTGCAAGCGCGTCGCCCTGGCCCATCGTCCGGCTCCCAAGATGACAACTTACTTGTCATCATATCAGGAGTAGACGGAGGCAGAGGCGGGGGAGTTCATTGCCGATTGTCGATTGCCGATTGGATTCCCGCTTGCATCGACGGCCGCGTTCCCTCAGAATGGCCGCCGGCCTCCCCAGCCATCTGGCCCGCTCCTCTCATCCCGGCTCACGTTCGTCACCCGTCCGGCTTCAGCAGCTCGTCCGGCGACCTCACCCCCAAGGCGAAGGAGGATGTATGCGATCACGTGTGCGGACGGCGAAGCTCGTTCTGGGGCTCCCGCTCGCGCTGGCCGTGGTGGCCGGCGGGTGGCGGGCCGTCGTCGCGTTCAACCCGCAGCCGGAGCCGGCGGCGATCGGCCGCGTGGGACGCTGAGCGCCGGCGTGAAGGGGACCGGAGCTCCTCTGACTTCCATGGAGCTCCCGTCTCCTTCATTCGACATTCCGCATTCGACATTCGACATTCGACATTCGACATTCGACATTCGACATTCGGAACGATCAGTACCTCCAGCTCCTCACATCCGCCCCCTTCGGCGCGGTCTTCAGGATGCGCTCGACGATCTTCGGCGCGAACATCTGCGCGTAGCGCAGGCGCGAGATGGCGTTGGGCTGCGTGTGGTCGCCGTTCCAGCAGTGCTCGGCGCGGTCGCCGTAGTCCACCTCGCCTTCGTACGGCGGCTTGGTCGTGCTCTTCAGGAAATCCTCCAGCAGGTACACGGCGTCGTTCAGGTAGTAGTTGTCCATGTCGCCGACGTACAGGTGGATCTTGCCGCGCAGCTTCTCGCCGAGGCCCTTCTCCCAGTCGCGGCGCAGGATGTAGGACAGGTCGTAGTGGTCGCGCCAGTAGGCGGCCACCTCGGGGTCGATGACGCCGGTGCGCTTGTCCCAGATGCGGCGCGGGTAGCCGTCGGGGCCGACGGGGGAGTAGACGGCCTCCCAGATGTCCCACTGCTGGCCCGAGCGGCCCTTGTCGCCGAGGACGAGCTCGCGCCGGTTCATTTCCTCGAGCGTGGCGCTCACGTGGCCGAGGTAGTCGCGATGGCCGGGGCGTGGCGTTCGCTTCCACCGGCTGTCGAGAACGTACGCGTTCTTGTCCTCGTAGATGTTGACGACCGTGTACGCGCGGAAGTCGATGGGGTCGGGGCAGGCCGCGAACGCGCCGTTGAACTCGTCGGGATAGAAGATCTGCGCCCCCAGCGTTTCCCAGCCGCCCGTCGAGCCGCCGTACATGAAGCGCGCCCAGCCCTCGCCAATCCCGCGGTACTTCCGCTCGATGTACGGGATGAGCTCCTTGACAATCGCGTCGCCGTAGGGCCCGAGGTTCTCGGAGTTCACGGCATACGAGTCGTCGTAGTAGGGGTTGGCGTGCTGGATCTGGATCAGGATGAAGCGCGGGAAGTCCGGACCGGTCCAGTCCTTGTAGAACTGGTACGCGCGCTCCTCCACGATCCGGTTGTAGCAGTCGAGGTGGAACCGCTCGCTGTACTCGCACTTCAGATCGGGGTCGGGCGGTTCCTCGCGGAAGCCCTCGAACGTGTACGGGAAGTGGCCCTGGTCGATCACGAGCGGATAGCGCGCGTTGGGGTGCTCGTCGAAGCCCGCCGGCACCAGGACGTGGGCGCCGATGAACATCGGCCGTCCCCAGAAGTCGCTCAGGAGCTTGCTCTGGATCTTCTCGTGCTTGATGTACTTCGTCTCCGGCGGGTCCGGGATCGGTGGAATCACCCGGTCGAGCGCGATTGAGACGACGCCGCCCCTGGCCGGATCGACGGTCACCTGCTGCGGGGTGCTGTACAGGTTGCCCGGCGCGAGGTTCCACTGCTGGCCCTCGCCGCGGTCCATCGGCAGCTTCACGGTGTGGCCGTCGGCGCGGTGGAAGGTCTCGTACTTGTGCAGCAGCGCCTGTACGGTGTACGTCCCGGCCGGCAGGTCGTCGAGGCTGTCGATCGGGTAGCCGTACGCCGAGCCGTCGATCGTGGCGGCCCGCCCGGGCGCGAGGCCGTCGACGTCGATCCCGAAGGCGACCTGGGTCTCGGGGCCGTCGGTGATCTGCAGCCGCGGCTCGGCGCCCGGGTCGCTCGAGATCATCAGCAGCAGCCGGCCGTCGAGCGGCTCGGCGCTCTCGGCCGGCGAGAAGCTGATGTCGAAGCGGACGCCGCGCGCGGCGGGCGTGCACGCGACGGCGACGAGTCCGGCGGCGGCGGCGAGCGCGAGCGCGCACGACAGACGGCGGAGCATGAGGATCATGGGGGGCCTCCTCCAAACGGAGGGGAGTGTAGCACTCAACGGAGACTCACGCTGTTCGTTCCACGTGGATCCATGTCCGTTCACGGTGGAGTCGTGTCCGTTCCGGATGGATCCGTATCCGTTCGGCGTTCGGCGTGCTAGATTGATGACCGCATGCCCCTCCGACCCACCACCAGCTTCGCCTACGTGTGGGAATACGTCGTCCGGCCCGAGCACGTGCACGAGTTCTACCGCACCTACGGCCCGCACGGCGCGTGGGTGCAGCTCTTCTCGCGGGCCGAGGGGTACGTGCGCACGGAGCTGTTCCGCGACGAGAGCCGGCCGAACCGGTTCGTGACGATCGACGTGTGGGCGTCGCGCGAGGCGCGCGACGCGTTCCGGCTGCGGTTCGCCGCCGAGTACACCGCGCTCGACGCCCGGTGCGAGGCGCTCACGCTGTCGGAGCGCTTCATCGGGGACTTCTCGGTGGAGAGCTGAGAAGAGCGGTCAGCGGTCAGCAGTCAGGACAGCGGTCAGGGGGCAGCGGCCAGGGATCAGCGGTCAGGGGCGGCGGTCAGGAAGAACATCCAGCGACGCTGACGGCGTGACAGAGGGTCCTCCTCGTCTGTGACTCGACAAGTGATCAGCGGTCAGCAGTCAGAGGTGAGGCGGGGCCTGCGACGCTGTCCCGCAGCAAACGTGACAGGATGCTCTTCCTGACCCCTGCCGGCTGACTGCTGACCACTCTCCCTCGCCCGTGACTGGCAATCCGTCGACGGAATCTGCGGCGGAGGCGAAGGCACTCGAGGCCACACGTAGCAACTACAACCTCGGCGGAATCCGGATCTCATCCGGGTACCGTTGCCCCCATTGGCAATCACCAAGTGGGCGGCGTTGCGCAGAGCATTCACATGAAGGGAAGAGCGGCCGACATATTCTCGGCCGATCACGAGTGGACCGAACAAGAATTCAATCTGCTGAGGGATGCAGCCGAGGCGACGGGTCCGGTGGAATCGTTCTTTTGGAACACGTACGCCGACCGTCACTATCACGCTGCCTAGTGGCGGCTGGACGGAGACCGTTATGAGAACACGCGTCGGTTCTGCCGCGGCCGCGTTGCTGGCCATGGTACTCATGCTCCCGACCACCGAGGCACAGGTCGACCAGCAGACTATGGCCAAGCAGCTGCTTGGACAAGATGTGAAGCAGCGGAACGAGGCCTTTGAGCGGGCGCAGTTGCTTCGTCCGGCGAACATGACGGCAGAGTTGCGCGCGGCGCTCATCACGTTGTTCGAGCGGGAGAACGATCTGGTTGGCCAGGCCTACAAGCATGGCGAGGTGCTCGCGAACCTCGAAGACCCTGAATTCATCGCAAGGGTGTCCCGCGTGGTGGCCGAGTTGCGGGATCCGAGCGCGATTCCTGCGCTGTCAGTGGCCATCTATGGCGGGCTGACGGTCATGCGGGCACTCGCGGATTTCGGAGAGCCGGCCGCCCCGGCGGTTCGTTCAGTTATGATGGCCCCGGACAGCATGCCTGAGGCTGTCAACGATGGCTTGATCGCTCTCCGGTTCATGGTCGAAGGCGCGAACGAACACCCGTTGGCTCCCGCCACGCTGGCCGAGATCTGTCGCGCGGCCCGGCAGCGTCTCGCAACCGGGAAGGGAGTCTACGTTACGACGTTGTGGTGGGCCATCGATCTCGCCGTGGCGGTGGACGATCCCCGAGCTCCGGGCCGTCGTGACGAGCTTGGCGTCCGATCGAGGCGAACTGATCGCACGCGGCGTGACCGATCCAGAACTGATCGAGAAGACACAGAAGTTCGCGTCCGATCGCCTCGTGGGGATTCCTCCGCTCCCGCGGCGCCACCCAGGATAGATCGTGCACTCGCCGCCGCGGTCAGGGATCTCGAACAGCGCTAGGGCTGGCGATAGGGCACCCAGCCTCGTTGCGGCGAACGCCAGCAGGACCAGGAGCACGGTGAACGCGGCCGTTTGGGCGGTCCTGACGAGTACCGGCAACGTGAAGCTGCCCACCGTTGCGCTGCCTTTCAGGTTGCTCGTGTTCCCGCTCGTTGGTACAATCCCGCGTATGAACGGTCCGTAACCCTGGCACGACATAACCTGCTGGGGCGGTGCCTGGAGCTCGAATCCCGACCAAGAGATCTACCTCGTCGTGGACATCTACCTGCAGGGCAGTGGCAAGATAGCGTCGGGATCGGCTTGGGGGCCGGCACCGGTCGCGGCCGCACAGGCGAGCGTCGAGGGCGTCCCGTACAATCGATGGATCCAGTGTACGGCGACGGGACCGGGCGCAGGGGCCGCCGCGAACGGCACCTTGCTTGCCGACTGCGGCGACGAGCGGACGACGATGATCAGCGAGTATCCGGAATACGGTGTGAACTGGACGCCTTCATCATGTTCGGATCTCGCCTCGAGCGGTGGCAGCGCCCACTTCAGCTGGTCTGAGCTCAACGGTGGTTTTGAGGAAGGTAATCCTCACAGCCCGTGGGGGATCGTGCGCGGTGAGTTGACCGCGGGGCTCGAGGCCACACGTAGCAACTACAACCGCGGCGGAATCCGGATCTCATCCGGGTACCGTTGCCCCCATGGCAATCACCAGGTGGGCGGCGTTGCGCAGAGCATTCACATGAAGGGAAGAGCGGCCGACATGTTCTCCGCCGATCACGAGTGGACCGACCAAGAATTCAATCTGCTGAGGGATGCAGCCGAGGCGACAGGTCCGGTGGAATCGTTCTTTTGGAACACGTACGCCGACCATCACTATCACGCTGCCTGGTAGCAGCGGGACGGAGACCGTCATGAGAACACTAGCAGCACGCGTCGGTTCTGCCCCGGCCGCGTTGCTGGCCATGGTACTCGTGCTCCCGACCACCGGGGCACAGGTCGACCAGCAGACTATTGCCAAGCAGCTGCTTGGCCAAGATGTGAAGCAGCGGAACGAAGCCTTTGAGAGGGCGCAGTTGCTTCGTCCGGCGAACATGACGGCAGACTTGCGCGCGGCGCTCATCACGTTGCTCGAGCGGGAGAACGATCTGGTTGGCCAGGCCTACAAACATGGCAAGGTGGTCGCGAACCTCGAAGACCCTGAATTCATCGCAAAGGTGTCCCGCGTGGTGGCCGAGTTGCGGGATCCGAGCGCGATTCCTGCGCTGTCAGTGGCCATCTATGGCGGGCTGACGGTCATGCGGGCACTCGCCGATTTCGGCGAGCCGGCCGCGCCGGCGGTTCTTTCTGTTGTGACGTCACCGGACAGCATGCGTGAGGCTGTCAACGATGGCTTGATCGCTCTCCGGTTCATGGTCGAAGGCGCGAACGAACACCCGTTGGCTCCCGCCACGCTGGCCGAGATCCGCCGCGCGGCCCGGCAGCGTCTCGCGACCGGGAAGGGAGTCTACTTCACCACGTTGTGGAGGGCCATCGATCTCGCCGTAGCGGTGGACGATCCCGAGCTCCGGGCCGTCGTGATGAGCTTGGCGTCCGATCGAGGCGAACTGATCGCGCGCGGCGTGACCGATCCCGAACTGATCGAGAAGACACAGAAGCTCGCGTCCGATCGCCTCGTGGGGATACCTCCGCTACCGCGGCGCCAGCCAGGATAGATCGTGCGCTCGCCGGCGCGGTCAGGGATCTCGAACAACGCTACGGCTGGATCGTCACGTACGAGGATCCTCCACTGCCTCGTACAGCCTGAACAAACACTCCGTCAAGGACTGAGCGCGGGGTCTTCCTGTAGTCCGACGGTCAGGGGTCAGTGGCCAGCGGTCTGCGTGCAGGGCGCAGTGGTCAGGGGTCAGCCGGGGGGGCAGCCGTCAGCTGTGAGAAAAGGCCCGCGTCACGTTGTCAGGGTCGCAGAATGCTCTTCCTGACCGCTGACTCCCGACCGCTCACTCGGGCCCGCGAAGGTCCGGAGGCGGGCTCGCGACGGATCCCTCGAGCGCGACGTGCGGGCCGTGGCGCCGCGGGAACACCAGCCGCAGGAGCGGTGGCGTGGCGACGGTCGCCGCCAGCACCATGATGACCGACGCGCTGAGCTCGGCCTGGCCCATGATGCCGTGCGTCAGGTCGTAGCCCGCCACGATCAGGCTCGCCTCGCCGCGCGCGATCTCCCGATGCCGACGCGCACCGACTGCTTCGTGTCCAACCCGACCGCGCTCGCGCCGATCGGGCACTCGAGCGCCTTGGCGACGATCGCGAGGAGGACCAGGGGCACGCTGAACACGGCCGGTGGGGGCCCCGGGTGGCATCCGGCAACGGAACGCTGCCCAGCCTGCGCGCTCCGTTGCGCTGCCTTCGATTCGAGGTCGCTCGTGTTCCCGCTCGGTGGTACAATCCCGCGTATGAACGGTCCGTAACCTTGGCTGTGCCACTTCCAGGTGGCTTCGGCCGAATCCCTGGAGTGCAACCATGGCACGCGTTCTTATCGTCGACGATGACGAGGGGTTGTTGGACACGTCGCAGGCTGTGCTCCGGGACGCGGGATTCGATGTTCTGGTTGCCGCGTCAGGCCGCGAGGCCCTCGAAGCACTTCAGGGCGAAGCGTGCGAGGTTGTACTCACCGACCTGAAGCTGCCGGATCTGGGCGGCCTCGACCTGCTGCGGCAGATCCACGAAAGCGGGCTGGACCTCTCGGCCGTCGTGATGACTGGCTATCCGTCGACGGAGTCGGCGGGGGAGGCGAAGGCACTGGGCGCCCTCGAGTACCTCGTCAAGCCAGTGTTCGAGGATGAGCTCGTTGAGGCGGTCAAGCGCGCGTGGACTGTTCGAGGGATCGAGAGGCGCTCGACGGTTCGGGCCGATGGTCTGGCGCGATGGGCGGACGCCGTGTGTGCTGTCCTCGACGCGGAGCACGACCCGCGGGTGGAGTTCGAGTGGGCAGACCTCCTCGGTGTCGCGCTGGATACGCTGCGGGGTTGGTCCCGCACGACGGGTTTGCCGCTGAAGTCGTCGCTCGATCTCGCGCGGGTGCTGCGGGCGGTGAGGCAAGCACGCCGACGAGGCGGCTCACCCCGGTGGTTCCTCCGCGTGCTGCACCCGAGGACGGCCGGGCGCCTGCTCGAGATCGCCGGCGTCACGCAGACGGATCCGATTCCGACGCTGAACGAAGTCCTCGCGGGTCAGACATTTGTGACCGATCCCGTCGCACTCGACGAGTTGCGCAGGCGCCTCGTCGAAAGCGGCGTTGACCTCGAAGATTAGCGGCGTCCGTGCGAGTGCCCGCTCGCGCGCAAGCAGCAGTCGCTGCGGATGGGGCCTCAGATCGTCCCAAATCGCGGACAGTCCACACCGGACAACATCCCCGAGCGTATCGCCCTGGAAGTCCCTGAGAAGAGTGCACTGAGATCTGCACCGAAAAATGCATCAGTCGCCTTGTGAGCTCCCCGGCTACGCTACTGGCACGGCTCGGCGGCACGGCGCGCCTGGGGGACTGATCGGAGAGACGAGCCGGACCACCACGCCGGGTTGCGGCAGACACCGCGGTTCGTCAGGAGCCCCTGGGCAAGTGTTGCGTCCGCCGAGCGAGCAACGGGAGCGCGTGGACAGAGAACCGATCGCGCGAGAGGTCATCGACTCGGAGATCTGCGATCGAGAGTCCCGATAGGAGCATACCCGATGCGAAAAGCAACACGGTCTCATCTACTCGTCGCGGGCCTCATGATCGGCGTGGTGGGGCTCACCTCGATCGTCCTATTCGCTCAGGACGAAGAAGTGTGGATCGATTCCTTCACCATCGATGGCAGCCCCGTCGGTGGCGACTTGGCACCTCAGCCCACGTTGGCGTCGCGGCCGCCCGAAGCCGCGTCGCGTCATCAGCGTCCTGCACTCTGGCGCGTTCTCGGTGCGCTCCTGCGGCCTGCCAGTCCGTCCGTTCGCGCAACGTACCGCGAACCGGGCGCGCTGGCGGCCGCCGGACCAGCGGCGCCGCTCACGCCTCGTCACTCCCGATCTTCCCTCGCTGCCGGGGCATCCGGCCCGATCGACCTGCGTTGCTCCGCCGGGGCCTACAGCGGCAACCCGGAACGCGACATCTACCTGACCGTTGAGATCTGGGTCCAGGACAGCGGCAAGGTCGCGTCTGCCAACGGTCATGGGCCGTGGCCGGAGGCGGTTGCCGAAGGGACTGTGGACGAAGCGGGGTACGACCGATGGGTCCAGTGTTACGCGCAGGCGGGGATCGGCGGGGCCTCCGCGTCCGGGACGATACTGGCTACCGCGATACCGACGGGTGAAACGACCAGTTCCAGCGGATGGTGGGCAGGAGGCACCACCATACACAAATGGACGCAGACGCTGTCGGGCGGCACGTTCACTGGACGTCAGGTGTGGGAATCGGACCCAGGAGGCGGGGGACCTGATACCTGTTGGTACCCGCAGTCCCAAATCGCCAAAGCTGAGTCAATCACCGGCGCATCTTGGAGCGTCGACGCGAACAGCAACTGGGGCCCTGACTTGCCCTGACTATGTCGGCTGGTACCCCCAGGCAGTTGAGTACTATCGCCTTCATGACCGCGCTCCTTGCGGCACGACCTTTCCGCAAGACATGTACATCAACTCCGGCTACGGGTTCGTCAAGTATGTGACGAATACTCTCCGAATGGGAATGACCACGACCACCGTGTGGAGCGAGCGTGCCGGCCAGTACCAAGAGCGTGTCTGGCCATGAAGGCGATGACACTGAACGCGAAGACCCGCTAAAATGCCCACCAAGAGAAAGGGACACGACTATGCGTCCAAATCAGCTGCGGGTCGGTCTTCGGGTTCTGTTGCTGTTGGCACTGGTCTTCAGTGTCAGCGCGGGGTCCAACCGCGGCCGGCAGAGCGGCCAGGCGCTCACGATCAATGTCGTGGGTCCACGTCCGCTGGCCGTCGCCGTCAGGGATCTCGAACAGCGCTACGGCTGGATCGTCACGTACGAGGATCCTCCCTATGTGTACGAGGGCGATGTTGAGGACATCACGCGCTTGGTGGCCAGAGACTACCGGCCAACGACCCCCAAGCTGGTTGGCCCGCGCAGCGGCGTATTCGTCTTTGACTATGTGGTTCCTCGGGGCATGGCCACACCGGATCCCGCAGTTCTCCTGAGGGAGCTCGTGGAGGCGTACAACGTCAGTGGAAGTGCCGGCGCCTTCGCTCTTACACGCACGGGCCGCGTCTTCCACGTCGTCCCTGCGGCGAGCAGGGATTCGGCGGGCACGGTCCGCCCGCGGCTTTCGATCCTGGACACGAAGATCACGATTCCAGACGGAGAACGGAACGCTCTTGGGATGATCGAGAGCATCCGTGATGCCGTCAACCAATCGAAAGGCACGGCGATCATCATTGGAACGGTTCCGCTGAACCTGCTCGCTCGAGTGCGGCTTCGCCAGGGCGCGCATAACGAGAGTGCTCGGGCAGTGCTGTTGCGAACGCTCGAAGCCACGGGTCGCAAGCTCTCGTGGCAACTTCTCAACGACGGGACCTCCGCTGCCTCGTACGGCCTGAACATACACGGCGTCAAGGACTGAGGGCGGGGTCTTCCTGCAGTGAGAACCCCGGCGCCTGAAGCCGACGGGGTGTTTTCACGCACGCTCTGACCGCTCACTCGGGCCCGCGCAGCTCCGGGGGCGGGCTGGCGATGGCCTCCTCGAGCGCCACGTGCGTGCCCCGGCCCTTGGGGAACACCAGCCGCAGGAGCGGGGGCGTGACGACGGTCGTCGCCAGCACCATGATGACCGACGCGCTGAAGACCGCCTCGCCGATGATGGCGTGCGTCAGGCCGTAGCCCGCCACGATCAGCCCCACCTCGCCGCGCGAGATCATGCCGATCCCCACGCGCACCGACTCCTTGTTGTCGAAGCCGAGCGCGCGCGCCCCGACCGCGCATCCCAGCGCCTTGGCGACGATCGCGAGGAGCACGAGCAGCACCGTGAAGACCGCCTGCTGACCCAGGTCGCGCCCGTTGGCCCGCAGGCCGATGCTCACGAAGAACACGGGCACGAGCACCGAATAGGTGAGCGGCGCGAGCCCCATGTCGATCTTCTTCTTGAGCGGCGTCTGCGCGAAGAGCACGCCGGCCACGTACGAGCCGGTGATGGCCGCGATCCCGCCGAAGTACTCCGCCGCCCACGCGTAGAGGAGCGCCGTGGCCACGACGAGCGCCAGCAGCCCCTGGCTGGTGCCGAGGCGGTCGGCCCACTCGGTCAGCGGCCGGAACAGCCGGCCGGCGGCGATGGCGACGACGAAGAAGAGGGTCATCTTCACCATGACCCACGCGATGCTGCCGAGGCCGACCCCCTGGCCCGCGCGCGCCAGCGCGACGATGACCGACAGCACCAGGATGCCCATCACGTCGTCGATCACCGCGGCGCCGAGGATGGTGGTGCCCTCCCGCGTGCGCAGCGCGCCGAGGTCCATGAGCGTCTGGGCCGAGATGCTGACGCTCGTGGCGGTGAGGATGGTGCCGATGAACGCGCCCTCCCACATCGCCGGGAAGCCGAACGCGCCGGCGAGGAAGATGCCGCCGAAGAAGGGGAGGATGACGCCGCCGGTGGCCGACCAGAACGCCACCTGGCCGACGCGCCGCATCTCCTCGACGTCGGTCTCCATGCCGGCGATGAACATGAGAAGGATGACGCCCAGGTCGGCGAGGTCGAGCAGCGTGTCGAGCACGGGCACGCCCCCGACGGGGGCGAACACGGGCCAGCCGAGCACGTTCAACGCGGTCGGGCCGAGGAGCAGGCCCGCCAGGATCTCACCGAACACGGCCGGCTGGCCGAGCCGGTGCGCCACGTCCCCCGCGATCTTCGCCACCACCACGACGAGCGTAAGCACCAGGAGGAGCTGCAGCGGATGCGGCATGGTCCCCCAGCATATACGACCGTCCGCCGCCGCCGATACCGGCGGGACGCTGCGCGGGCGTGCCCAACTGGTGCTAGGATTGGAGGCTCCCGACAGGCAACCGCCCGTGCCGCCGGCCATCGCCCGGCGGCGTCGAGCGACAGGGAGGCTCATGGCTGAGGGCTCCGGCGCAACCCGGCCCGTGAGGCGTCTGGGGCTTCCCAGGCTGGAGCGCCTGACCGTGCGGCTCGCCGTCGGCATCACGCTGCTCGTCATCGTCCCCCTCGCTGCCGGCCTCTACGTCCTCTCTCGGTACCACTTCGAGCAGACCATCGCGACCCGGCGCACGGCGGCGGAGCTCGAGAACCGGATGCTCGAAACCGCGCTCCGTCACCAGATGATCCAGCGGGACACGCTGTTGATGACCGAGATTCTCCGGGAAGTCGGGCGCCAGCCCGACGTCCAGAGCGCCATGGTCCTCGACCGCGAAGGCGTCATCCGTCTCTCGAGCGATCAGGCCAATCTGGGCGTTCGAATCCCCCGCGACTCTCCGACCTGTCTCGTGTGTCACTCGAAGACTCCCGACGCGCGGCCGCGCTGGGTCCTCCTCGAGCAGGGGGGCGTGAGCGTCCTTCGCAGCGTGCTGCCCATCGCGAATCGACCCGAGTGCCACCGCTGCCACGGCGCGGCCACGCAGCTGAACGGCATGCTCATCCTCGACATCTCGCTCGCCGGCATCCAGGGGCAGCTCCATAGGGATTCCGCCCGGATGGCCGTTGGGACGCTCGTGCTGGCCCTGGTTCTTCTGGCCGGGGTCGGAGTGCTCGTCCGGTATCTCGTCCTGGGCCGCCTGGCCAGACTGGGTCGCACCGCTCGCTCCATCGCGGGCGGTGCGCTCGGCGAGCGCGCCGAGGTCGAGGGCGGCGACGTCATCGCCTCGCTGGCGAAGGATTTCAACAACATGGCCGACTCGGCCTCGTTCCTGATCGGTGCGGTCAAGGAGCGGGAACAGCAGATGGCGGGCGTCCTCAACAGCCTGGACGACGGCCTGGTCGTGCTGGATCGCAATTTCCAGGTGGTCGCGGCGAACCGCTCGATCGCCCGGCGGCTGTGCTCGTACCCCGAAGCGCTCCGGGGCCGGGAATGCCGCGATGTCGTCGGCCATGCGTTCCCCTGCCAGCACGACGCAGACTGTCCGACCGCCCGCTGCCTGTCGACCGGCACGCTGCAGCGAGCCGTGTACCGCGTGCCGGTCTCCGACGACGACGATGGACGCGTGCACGAGGTCTACGCGTCGCCGGTGTACGCCGACGACGGCTCGGTCGCGCAGGTGGTGGAAGTCTGGCGGGACATCACCGAGCGCGTGCGAGAGGAAGAGCGGCTCGCCGAGATCGGGCGTCTCTCCTCGCTCGGCGTGCTCGCGTCCGGGCTCTCGCACGAAGTGAACACGCCGCTCGCCTCGACGCTGACCTGCGCCGACGTCATCCTCGGCCGGCTCGACGACAGCGGCGGCGACGGCGTGGACCGCGAGACCCTGGACGCGATTCGAGAGAGTGCAGACACCATCCGGCAGCAGGTCCTGCGGTGCCGGGAGATCACCGACCAGTTCCTGCGGTTTGCGAGGGGCATCCCTCCGTCCATCGAGCCGATCGACCTCCTTCAGGTCGTGCGGGGGATCATCGCGCTCGCCGGGCCGACCGCCCGCGAGGCGCGCATCGACATCGAGCTCCAGGGCGGCGACCCGGTGCCCGCAGTGACGGCCAACACCGAGGTCGTCCAGCACGTCGTCCTGAACGTGCTGATCAACGCCATCGAGTCCTTCGACCAGGGCGGCGGCACCATCGTCGTGCGCTTCCTCATCGGCTCCGACGTCCGGCTCCAGATCCGGGACGACGGGTGCGGCATTCCGGCCGAGGTACAGAGGCACCTCTTCGAGCCCTTCCGCACGCGGAAGCCCCGGGGCACGGGCCTGGGGCTCTTCCTGTCGCGCACCTTCATGCGGCGCTTCGGCGGCGACGTCCGCCTGGTGGACAGCGTCGTGGGGCAGGGCTCGTGCCTCGAGATCGTGTTCCTCCGGTCGGACCGTGAGGCGGCATGAGCGAGACCCCGAAGAACACGAGCGTGCTGCTCGTCGACGATGACGTCACGTTCCGTCGCGTCATGGCGTCCGAGTTGTCTCGACGCGGGTACGCCGTGGTCACGGCCGCCTCCGGCCGCGAGGCCCTGGAGCAGGCTTCCAAGACCGATGCGGACGTGACACTCCTCGACCTGCGGCTTCCCGACTTCGACGGCATCGACCTCCTGGCGCGGCTCAGGGAACGGAATCCGGCGGCGGGAATCGTCGTGCTGACCGCGCACGGCACGATCGACACGGCCATCAAGGCGATTCGCCTGGGAGCCTACGACTACCTGGAGAAGCCGTGCCCGATCGAGAAGCTCGAGATGGCCGTCCAGAAGACCTGCGAACATGTCCGCCTGGTCAGGCGCCAGCGGGTCCTCGAGGACGGCTACGCGGCGCCGAACGTGGCGCCGGGTCTCGTAGGGGTGAGTCCCGCGTTCGTGAAGCTCCTCGAGAACGTCGCGCGCATCGCCCGTGCCGAAGCCACGACGCTCATCCTCGGTGAGACCGGCGTGGGCAAGGAAGTCGTGGCGGCGCTCCTGCACGCCCAGAGCCCGCGGAGCGAGGCGCCGTTCGTGGTGGTCGACTGCGCCGCCCTGCACGAGGAGTTGTTGCAGAGCGAGCTCTTCGGCCACGAACGAGGCGCCTTCACCGGCGCGACCCGACGGAAGCACGGCCTGTTCGAGGTGGCCAACGGCGGCACGATCTTCCTGGACGAGGTGGGGGACACCAGCCAGGATACCCAGGCCAAGCTGCTCCGGGTCCTCGAGACCGGTCGCTTCCGCCGCCTCGGAGGGACCGCGGAGATCGCCGTCGACGCCCGCATCGTCGCCGCCACCAACCGCGACCTCAGGCAGGCCATCGCGCGGAGCCTCTTCCGAGAGGACCTGTTCTACCGTCTCGCCGCGATCACCGTGGAGATCCCGCCCCTTCGCGAGCGCCGGGAAGACATTCGCGTGCTCGTGGAGCATTTCACCAGTCAGTTCAACTCCCGGTTCTCCCTCTCGAGGCGCGTCAGCCCGGAGGCGATGGACGTCCTCGTGCGCCACGATTGGCCCGGCAACGTCCGCGAGCTGATCCACGTGCTGCAGCAGACCATCGTGCTGTGCAACGGGGACGTGATCGGGGTCGACGATCTTCCCAGCTCGGTCCGGGGCAACCTGGAGCCGCGCGAGAACGCAGGACTCGCGGAGATCACGTCGCTGCGCGAGAGCCAGGCGCGCCACATCTTCGCCGTGCTGGAGAAAGTCGGGGGAAACCGCGCGCAGGCCGCGCGTCTGCTGGGAACCAGCGAGCGGTCTCTCTATCGGCTCCTGCAGAAGTACCGCCGGACCTCGCCCGATTCACGCCCCGGGGCGAGGACAGGGTCTGACGAGCCCGGACCCTGACAGTCCTGTCAGGTCCAGGGGCGCCCACCCTGTCAAGATCGACAGGCACGAGGTCTTCCTTCTCCCGCCCGGCGTCGCGCGCGACGCCGGACCCTCGACCCGGCCCTCCCCGGATTGCGGTGAAGAACCCCGCTTTTCAGGCTGGAGTGACGCCCGATTCAGGGGCCACGTCCACCCCGGAACGGACGTTGCAGCAGGGCGAGCCCGGAAGGAGTGAGGAACCATGGCAAGCACGATCACTCTCTCGTTGTTCCTGGCGTTCGTGTTCGTCGGCATGATGCTCGCTCTGGTCATGGGGTACCTGAGCACAGAGGAGAGAAGGGCCCGGGAGAAGAACTCGGGCGAGGCGCAGGTCCTGCCCGCCGTCGAGGCCGTGGCGGCGATGCCCCACTTCTTCCCGACGGCGGATGCGACCGAGGTGCTGTCGGCGCCCGCCGTCTTCGACGAGCGACTGCTCGTCCACCTCGAGAACCACGTCAGGGCGGAACGGACCATGGTCAGCCAGTTCCTGCACGACCCGTCGATCGACGCCCTCTACCGTCATGCGAGCTCCATTCACGTCCGCTAGAGCGCCGGCTCGCGCAACCCGTGAGGTGTGGTGTATGGACGAGCTCCTCAGGCAGTCCGATGTGTTCCAGGGGCTGGCGGGCGACGAGATTCGACGCCTCTCTGCCGTTGCCAGACCCCAGACTCTGCGCGCCGGCGAGTACTTGTTCCTCCTCGGCGACCACGCGGGCTCTCTGTACATCGTGCTCAAGGGGAAGGTGGATCTCTGCTTCCCCATGCCTCTCGGCGGCACGGTGAAGGACATCACGGTCGAGTCCGCCACGGCGGGCAGGAGCCTGGGTTGGTCCGCCCTCGTGAGGCCGTACCGGTTCACGTTGTCGGCGCGCGCGACCGAGTCCAGCCTTGTGGCCGCCTTCGCGCGCCACGATCTCCTGCAGCTCTTCGATGCCGACGCCCACATCGGACGGACGCTGCTCACCCGGATCTCCGAGCTCGTCGGCATCCGCCTTCTCACCGTGCAGGCACTCTGGGCGCGGGAGCTGCAGCGCACGCTGGCGACCGAAACGGAGCGCCGGGCCTGGGGCATCGGAGGGGACTGGACGACGGGGGCCCGCGCGGGCTCCGGGCACGAACCAGGTGCGGGCGCGGCCCGCCGGTGCTAAAATGACGGGCTCCCGAAAGTCCAGCGCTGGTGCCGCCGGCAGGCTCGTCGGCGCCCGTGGCGCCTGCACCGGCCATGAAGCTGATTGCGACGGTCGCGCTCCCGATCCTGGTGCTGCGGCTGGCGCTGCTGTTCTACCGGCACGCCGTCATCTCGTCCTCGCCGCTCGTCCTGGCCGCGCAGCTGGCCGCGCTCGCGCTGAACGTGTCGGCGCGCGCCAGCTTCGGGGCGCTGATCTTCTTCTGGGCGAGCATCCTGGGGCACTGGTCGCTCGTGAACGCGCTCGTCGGCCTCTCGGCCACGGCCGTGATTGCCGTGCGCATCGGCGTCGAGGAGCGGCTCCTGAGCGATCGCTACCCCGACTACGGAGACTACGCCGGCCGGACCAAGCGGCTGGTGCCCTACGTGATCTGAGGTTCGCGAGTCCGCCATGCGAGCGGGACTGGATCCTGCGGCGCTCCGGCGCGTCTACGATCGTGTAGCGTCGCGGTACGACGTGCAGCACGCCGTGCTGACGGCGCGCTCGGACCAGCGGGGACGTGAACTGGTGGTGGCCGAGGGCGTGCGTCCGGGCGACATCGTGCTCGACTGCGGCGCCGGCACCGGATCCACCGCGCTCCTCGCCGCGCGGCGGGTCGGCGCCGTCGGCGCGGTCGCGCTCTTCGACATGAGCGAGGGGATGCTCGCCGTCGCGCGCCGGCGCCTGGAGGCGGCCGGACTCGCGGCACACGCGACGTTCCGCACGGGCGACATGCTCGCGCTGCCGTTCGCCGACGCCACGTTCGACGTGGCGCTCTCCACCTACAGCATGTGCCCGCTGTACGACCCGGCCCGCGGAGCGCTCGAGCTGCTGCGCGTCGTCAAGCCGGGCGGACGGCTGGCCGTGGCGCACTCGGTCGAGCCCGCGGGCCCGCTCGCCCGCCGCCTCGCCGACCTGGTCGAGTCGGTCGTGTGGCGCTTCCCGGCGATCTCGCTCGGCTGCCGGTCGGTGTCGGTCCGGCCGGCGCTCGAGCGCGCGGGCGCGCGGCTCGTGTTCGAGCGGCGCCTCGGCGTGCCGCTCTGGCCCTTCCTCGTGTTCGTCGTCGAGAAGCCCGCGGCGTGAAGTCGGCTCGCTGCCCGGCGAAGACCTGGGGTAGGATAGCGACACTCGTCGAGCCGGCCATGCAGCACCCCTCGATGGTCAACGGTGCCCTTCGCCGAGCGCGCGCGCGTGCGCGAGGCGCTCGGTGACGTCGAGTTCCTGCCCGTGCCCGAAGCCGCGCACCTCCCGCACTACGAGCGCCCCGAGGCGGTCAACCCCCGGCTGACGCAGTTCCTGCTCGATCCATAGCGCGGGGCTTGTACTGACGCCGGCGCGCGACGTGACCGGGGGCGGCGCGCGCGGAGACGCCCATGCCGAAACCTCCCCTCCCGGTCATCCTGCTCGGACTCATCACGATCGCCGCCACGCCGGCCCGCGCGCAGGAGCGTCCCGGCGCCGTCTACGTCACCGGCGCCGTCACCGTCGTGCACGAGGACGGGCTGACGGGCGAAAGTTCCCAGGTCTACGTCACCGCGCCCGGCGGGACGACGCGCGGGTGGTCGGTCGGGGCCGGTGTGTTCGTCACCGACTACTTCAGCGTGGAGGGAGAGCTGGCGAGCACCGGCCTGATGACGGCGCGCGAACCGTCGCGCTACTTCACGACGTTCAACGAGGAGCGCCGCGACCGCATCGCCGCCATCAACGCGCGCTGGCACCTGCTGCGCTCGAGGCTGGCCGATCTCGAGCCGGTGGTGGGCGTGGCCTTTGTGCGGCGCTACAGCTGGTCGCGGACCGAGTACGATCGCCCTTACCTCACGCCGCCGCGAACCGAGACGGGCGAGCGGATGGAGAACCCCGTCGAGGTCCAGGCCGGCGTCGGCGGCGGCGTCGACCTACGGCTGGGCGGCCGCCACCTCGCGGTGCTGCCGTCCTTCCGCGTCTATTACATCGCCAGCGAGCCGGCCGACACCTCCTCCTATCCCGGCGGCGCCCCGTCCCGGTGGATCGTCCAGTCCGGCGTCGCCGTGCGCGTTACGTTCCAGCCCCAGGCCGCCGGCCCCCGGCCTCCGATGTGAGGTATCCTTCCCTTCGCAAGGAGAACCCACCTCATGTCAGATCTGCGGAAGAGCCGTGTGCGCATCTGGACGACGCTCGGCCTCGGCGTGGCGCTCGTGGCGGTGGGCTTCACGCTGGTGTCGGCGCAGCAGCAGCAGATAGATCCGAGTCTCTACGCCGGCCTGAAGTGGCGGCTGATCGGGCCGTTCCGGGCCGGCCGCGTGAACGCCGTCACGGGCGTGCCGGGCCAGCCCACCGTCTTCTACTTCGGCTCGGTCGGCGGTGGCGTCTGGAAGACGATCAACGCGGGCCGGACGTGGGCGCCGGTCTTCGACTCGCAGCCCGTCGCGTCGATTGGCGCCATCGGCGTCGCGCCGTCGAAGCCCGACGTCGTCTACGTGGGCACGGGCGAGGCCGACATGCGGTCGCAGATCTCGTTCGGCAACGGGATGTACAAGTCGGTCGATGCCGGGAAGACCTGGACGCACCTCGGGCTGGACGACACGCGGCAGATCGGGCGGGTGATCGTGGATCCGAGGGACCCGAACGTCGTGTTCGTGGCGGCGCTCGGCCACGTCTACGGCCCGAACCCCGACCGCGGGGTCTACCGCTCGCGCGACGGCGGCGCCACGTGGGAGAAGGTGCTCTACAAGAACGAGAACGTCGGCGCGATCGACCTGCAGTTCGACCCGAAGAACTCGAAGATCGTGTACGCGGCGCTCTGGAACACGCGGCGTCCGCCGTGGAGCATCTACCCGCCGTCGTACGGGCCGGGCGGCGGCATCTTCAAGTCGACCGACGGCGGCACCACGTGGAAGCCGTTGACGGCGGGGCTGCCGACCGAGGGCCTCGGGCGCATCGGCATCGCCGTGGCCCCGACGAACGGCCGGCGCATCTACGCCATCATCGACGCGAAGGAAGGCGGGTTGTATCGCTCGGAGGACGCGGGCGCGACGTGGACCCGTGTGTCGAGCGACCAGCGCATCTGGGGGCGCGGCTGGTACTTCTGCAAGCTGGCCGTCGATCCGTTGAACGCCGACCGCGTCTACGTGGGGAACACCTCGGTGTACCGCTCGGACAACGGCGGCGCGAGCTGGACGGCCATCAAGGGCGCGCCCGGCGGCGACGACTACCAGGGCGTGTGGATCTACCCGACGGACCCGAACCGCATCATCATCGCGAGCGACCAGGGCGCGGTCGTCAGCCTGGACGGCGCCGAGACGTGGAGCAGCTGGTACAACCAGCCGACCGCGCAGCTCTATCACGTGGCGGCCGACGCCCGCTTCCCCTACTGGGCCACGGGCGCGCAGCAGGACAGCGGCGCGGTGGGCGTTGCGACGAGCAGCCACTTCGCCGAGATCTCCGAGCGCGACTGGAGCCCGATCTGCGCCGGCGGCGAAGCGGGCTACACGGCGCCCGATCCGCTGCACCCCGACATCCTGTTCGGTGGCACGGTCACGCGCTGCAACATCGTGACGGGCGAGACCGTCAACGTCTCGCCCGAGCGCAACCTGCCCGAGCCGGCGCGCCACACCTGGACGCTGCCGCTCGTGTTCTCGAAGGCCGACCCGCGCGTCCTCTTCTTCAGCGACGAGTTCCTGTTCAAGACCGACGACGGCGGCGACAGCTGGGATCGGATCAGCCCCGACCTCACCCGCGAGGACCCGGGCGTGCCGCCCAACCTGGACGAGGCCACGGCGGCCGACGTGCCCCAGGGCAAGCGCCGCGGCGTCATCTACACGATCGCGCCCTCGCCGCTGCGCGTGCAGACGATCTGGGTCGGCACCGACGACGGCCTGATCCACCTCACGACCGATGAGGGCAAGACGTGGCAGGACGTCACGCCGCCCGCGCTCACGCCGTGGAGCAAGGTCGTGATGATGGACGCGTCGCACTTCGACGTGAACGAGGCCTACGCCGGAGTGGACCGGCACCGCCTCGAGGACTACGCGCCCTACATCTACCGCACGCGCGACGGCGGCAAGACCTGGCAGGCGATCACCACGGGGCTCCCCGCGGGCGTGTACGTGCAGACGGTCAAGGAGGACCCCGAGCGGCGCGGCCTGCTGTTCGCCGGAACCGAGCTCGGCGTCTTCGTGTCGTTCGACGACGGCGACCGGTGGCAGTCGCTGCAGCTCAACCTGCCGCCGGTGTCGATGCGCGACCTGGACGTGCACGGTGACGACCTGCTCGTGGCGACCCACGGCCGCGGCTTCTGGGTGCTCGACGACATCGCGCCGCTGCGCCAGATCACGGACGAGGTGGCGCGCGCGAGCGTGCACCTGTTCCGTCCGGCCGACGCGATCGCCATCCCGCCGCCGGGCGAGAACGGCACGCCGCAGCCGCGCGACGAGCCGTTCGCCGAGAATCCGCCCTACGGCGCCTGCATCGACTACTATCTGAAGGCCGATGCGGCCGGCCCGGTGACGCTCGACATCCTCGACCCGGCGGGCGAAGTGATCCGCAGCTACTCGAGCGCCGAGCACCCGACGCCGGTGAACCCGGACACGCTGAACATCCCGGCGTTCTGGCGGCCCACGCCCGAGGTGCTGTCGGCCAGGGCCGGCATGCACCGCTGGGTCTGGGACCTCCGGCCGACTCCGCCGCCGCGGCGCGGCGGGCCCGGCGGTGGCGGCGGCTTCTTCCGCGGCGCGCCGATCGTCGTCCCGGGCACCTACACGGCGAGGCTGACCGTGGGCGGCCGGTTCTACACGCAGCCGATCGTCGTCAAGCGCGACCCGCGCGGGTGAAGGGCGTGCGCGCGCCGTGCCGGCCGTCCGCCCTGGTGTCACGTGAAGGTGGACGGCCAGCGCGACGTGCGTTTCGTCTGTGATCGTGGAGGCCTTGATGCCCAGACGGTCCAGGAGCGGGGGGCTCTACCGGGTGCACCCGGCGGTGGCGAAGGCCGCGGCCGTCATCGAGGGCCTGCCGAAGAAGACCGGCCGCTCGATCGAGGAGTGGGCCCACCTGGTCGCCAGGAAGGGCCCGGCGGGCACCGACGCGCGCCGCGAGTGGCTCGAGCGCGAGCACGGCCTGAGCGCCACGGCCGCCGCGATCGTCGTGGACCGGGCCGAGGGGCGGGGCGCCGAGCAGACCGACCGCGCGGCCTATCTGATGGCCGCCGCCGAGTACGTCGAGCAGATGTACGCCGGCGACAAGGCCGTCCTGCGCCCCGTCTACGACGCGCTCGTCGATCTGGCGCTCTCGCTCGGCGACGACGTGAAGATCTGCCCGTGCCAGACGGTCGTGCCCGTGTACCGCCAGAGCGTCATCGCCCGGATCGAGCCGGTCACCCCCACCCGCATCGACTTCGGCCTGGCGCTGAAGGGCGCACCCGGCACGCCGCCCGATCGCCTCGAGCCCACCGGCGGCCTCGAGAAAGGCGATCGCATCACGCACCGGATCCCGCTCTCGAGCGTGGACGAGATCGACGAACAGGTCGCCGCCTGGCTGAAGATTGCTTATGATCTGAACGGGTGACGGGCCGCCTTCGCCCTCCGGGCTTCGGCGGGCCACGTCGACGCAGAGTGAATCACGATGCGACCGTCCTTCCTCCTTCCCCTGCTGACACTCCTCACCGCCGGCGCCATCGGCCTGGCCGCGCTGGCCGGCGTGCCGCAGGCGTCGCCGCAGTCGGCGGCGCTCACCGGCGAGCAGGCGCCGCCCGGCGCCGTCTGGCTCGACAGCCTTGACATCGCGAAGATGGTCCAGCGCCGCGGCCGGCCGCGCGCGAACCGCACCGTCCGCGGCAACCCGATTGTGCTCGGCGGCATCACCTACCCGCACGGCATCGGCACGCAGTCGATCAGCGAGTACGTCATCGACCTCAAGGGCCAGGCCGTCCGGTTCATGTCGATGGTCGGCGTGGACGACGAGGTGAAGACCGGCCCGGGCTCGGTGACCTTCGAGGTGTGGGTCGACGACAGGCCGGCGGTCGTGACCAGCGTGATCCGCGCCGGCGATCCGCCCCGGCGCGTGAGCGCGGACCTTGCCGGCGCGTGCTTCCTCGAGCTCTTCGTGGACGACGGCGGCGACGTCAGCACGGGCGACAACGTGTCGTGGGGCGGCGCCCTGATCCAGATGCAGGACGGCGCAACCGCGACGCCCGAGCCCTGGGTGATGCCGGCCGACCCGCCGCCGCCCATCGCGTCGGCGACGTCGCCCGAGCCCCGGATCAACGGGCCGCGGGTCACGGGCGGCACGCCGGGCAGGCCGTTCCTGTTCCTGATTCCCGCCACCGGCGAGGGCCCGTTCACCTACGCCGCGACGCACCTGCCCGCCGGGCTCGCGCTCGACGCGAAGACCGGCATCATCTCGGGATCGCTGCGGGCGGCCGGCCGGACCGTCGCCGAGATCACCGTGTCGGGCCCGCGCGGCACGGCCCGCCGCGCGCTCACCATCGTCGCCGGCGACAACGCGCTGGCGCTGACGCCGCCGCTCGGCTGGAACTCGTGGAACGCATGGGGCGCGAGCGTGGACGACGCGAAGGTGCGTGCGGCGGCCGACTGGATGGTGAAGAGCGGCCTCGCGGCGCACGGCTTCCAGTACATCGACATCGACGACACGTGGGAGGGCGCGCGCGACGCGGACGGCGTCATTCAGCCGAACGAGAAGTTCCCCGACATGAAGGCGCTCGCCGACTACGTCCACTCGAAGGGCCTCAAGCTCGGCATCTACTCGGGACCGGGGCCGAAGACGTGCGAAGGGTTCGAGGGCAGCTACCGGCACGAGTTGCAGGACGCCGGAACGTGGGCCGCGTGGGGCGTCGACCTGCTGAAGTACGACTGGTGCTCCTACGACGCGATTGCGAAGGACCGCAGCCTGCCCGAGCTGCAGAAGCCCTACCGCATCATGCGCGACGCCCTGGCGCAGCAGTCCCGCGACATCGTCTACAGCCTGTGCCAGTACGGGATGGGCGACGTGTGGACCTGGGGCGCCGCGGTGGGCGGCAACTTCTGGCGGACGAGCGGCGACCTGACCGACGTGTGGTCGAACATGGCGGCGGTGGGCTTCTGCCAGGCCGGCCGGGAGAGGTGGACGCGGCCCGGGCACTGGGGCGACCCCGACATGCTGGTGGTCGGCAAGGTGGGCTGGGGACCGAACGTCCACGAGACGCGTCTGAGGCCCAACGAGCAGATCGTGCACCTCACGCTGTGGAGCCTGCAGGCGGCGCCGCTGCTGATCGGCGCCGACATGTCGCAGCTCGACCCGTTCACGCTCGCGCTGTTGAGCAACGACGAGGTGCTGGCGGTGGACCAGGACCCATTGGGCCGCGGCGCGTCGCGCGTGTGGCGGCAGGACCGGCTCGAGGTGTGGTCGCGCCCACTCGCCGACGGGACGCACGCCGTGGGGCTGTTCAACCGCGGGCTGCGCGACGCGACGGTGACCGCGCGCTGGGCCGACGTCGGCGTGACCGGCGCGCAGCCGGTGCGCGACCTGTGGTTGCACAAGGAGCTGGGTCGCTTCACCGGCGCCTACACGGCGACCGTCCCGCGCCACGGCGCCGTGCTGATCAAGGTCGGCGCGCCGCACTCTACGCCCGACGCCGTGAGCCGTAAGCCGTGAGCCGTCGGCCCTGAGCGAGCGCAGCGAGTCGAAGGGTGAGCCGTCATGATTTGCCGCATCTGGCACGGATGGACCACGCCGGCGAACGCCGACACGTACGAGCACCTGCTGCACCACGAGATCTTCGAGGGAATCGTCGGGCGGCGCATCCCGGGGTTCCAGGGGATCGATCTGCTGCGGCGCGAGCGCGGCGACGAGGTGGAGTTCGTCACCATCATGTGGTTTGAGTCGCTCGACGCCGTGCGCGACTTCGCCGGGCCCGACTACGAAGTGGCCGTCGTGCCGCCCGCCGCGCGCGCGGTGCTCGCGCGCTTCGACGCGCGGTCGGCGCACTACGAGGTGAAGGAGCGGCGCACGCCGGTCACTTCTTGAAGAAGACGCCGGGCCTGACCTCGCCCGTCAGAAGGTTGACCGCCACGCCGTTGAAGTCGCTGTCGCAGAGCCACCAGCGGTCCTGCGGGCCGTAGTACACCGCCGTGACCTGGTCGGTGCCGTAGGCGTGCTCCGTGGTACCGATATAGGGCCCCGTCTTGTGGACGGACCACCAGTCCACCTGGACCTCGGCGCACGCGTCGGCCGAGCGCGCGCGGAACGAGCAGACGCCACCGAACTCCACCGTCGTCACCGGCGAGCGGACATTGTGGTCGACGATGGTGTAGTTGATCTGGTTGTTGACGACGTCCTCATACTCGCTCTGCTTGCCGACCCCGCCACCGCCGCACCCGTCGCGGAAGTCCTGCAGCACCGTATCGACCGGCAACTGCTGGGAGAATGCCACCAGGAAGTTGTAGGTCATGTCGCTGACTTCCCTGACGGAGTCGTGCACGCTCACCGCGACGCCACCCGTGACCCTGTTCTGCTGCTGCACGGGCAGCCCGTCCGGGCCGGTCGTGGTGTAGGTCTCGATGACGACCAGGCTCAGGCTCACCGTCGCCGGCGTGCTCATCTGCGCGGGCGCCGTCCACGTCACGCTCGCGCCACTGCCCGTGAAGGTGCCGACCGGCGCGCTCCACTGGTAGGTGAGGTCGGCCACGGGGGTTTCGGCGTCGGTGACCGCCGCCGTCACGGCGATGGCCTCGCTGAGGTCGGCGAACTGCGCCGGCTCGTTCGCTCTGGTGCCCTGCGCGGTGATGCTCGTGATGACGGGCGGCGTGTTGGTGGTCGGCGGCGGCGCGACGAACGTGAACGCCCCCGGCAGCGTCGCACTCGCGGTGCCGACGCGCACGACCACGTCGGCGGCGCCGGAGGCGTGCTGCGGGGTGACGGCCGTCATCGTGCCGGAGGCGGCGATGGTCACGTCGGTCGCCGCCGTGCCGCCGATCGTCACCGTGGCCCCGGCCGAAAAGTTCGAGCCCGAGATCGTGACGGTGGTGCCGCCGAAGGTCGTGCCGCTGGTGGGCGTGACGCCGCTGACCCGCAGCGACGTACCCGACGGCCCGGTCGGCGAGGTGGTGCCGCCGCACGCCGCGAGGCCGAAAGACAGAACGAGAACCGGAACAAGACGCTTCACAGGTTTCTGGGCCGGCCGGGCCGCCCAGGCGGCCCAAAGTCCGTCCGTTCAGTGTATGACGACAGCCCGCCGCGCGTATACTCGGGGGGCTCGAGCCAGCCCCACAGGTGGGATGCAGGGGCCGGCTTCAGCCTGCCCGGACAACTCTATGTGGATCGGACCCGCCCTGGTCGTCTTCGATCTCGCCGGCACTACCATCGACGACGCTGGACAGGTGCCCGCGGCGTTCGCGGCGGCCCTCGCCGGGCACGGCGTCACCGTGACGTCCGAGCAGCTCGTCGCCGTCAGGGGGGCGTCGAAGCGCCAGGCCATCCTCCAGCTGCTGCCCGAGGGGCCCAGCCGCGCGCGCCTCGCCGAAGCCACCTACGCATCGTTCCAGCGCGAACTCGCACGGCGGTTCGCGGAGGGCGTGCGGCCGGTCCCGGCCGCCGAGGAGACATTCCGTCGTCTGAAGGCGCGCGGCGTGCGGATCGCGCTCAACACCGGGTTCGATCGGGACACGACCGCGCTCCTGCTCTCGAGCCTCGGCTGGTCGGCGGGCGTGGCCGACGCGGTGGTGTGCGGCGACGACGTCCCGCGGGGGCGGCCAGCACCGGACATGATCCTGCGCGCGATGGCGATCACGGCCACGTCCACCCCAGACGTCGTGGCCAACGTGGGCGACACCACGCTCGATCTCGAGGCCGGTCACGCCGCCGGCGTGCGCTGGAACATCGGCGTGCTCTCGGGCGCGCACGGGCGCGACCGCCTCGAACGGGCGCCACACACGCACCTCGTGCCGGACGTCGGCCATCTGCCCGTTCTCTGGGATGTTCGCTAACCCGCTTCTCCACGCCAACTTACATGTTCCATAAGTGGAACATTGCCAGGCGCGTTCGCAGGCGTATACTGCGCGATTGGGGTGTCGCGCCCGGATCGATCGGCGCGGCCCGCCGCGGGAACGCTCTCCGACCGGGGGAGGGGGACGAATGGAACAGCGCTGTCACCTGTCGATGGTCTGGCTGACGTGGGTGGGGCTGCCGGCGCTCGCGGTGCTCGTCGGCTTCCGCGTCGGCTGGATCGCCGCGGCCGTCGTGCTGGCGGTCGGCATCGCCGGCCAGATCGGGTACATGCGCGCCTTTCCTGCGCTGTCGCGGCTCATGGGCTACGGCTCGGTGGCCGACGTGCCCGCCGACTCGGTGCCCGAGCCGTCGGGCCGGGTGCAGGTGACGCTCTACACGGCCAACGTCTGTCCTTTCTGTCCCATCGTGAAGCACCGCCTCGAGGCGCTGCGCGCGCGCGTGCCCTTCGACTTCTACGAGACGGACGTGACCTTCCAGCCGCAGGTCATCCGGGACAAGGGCCTGCGCAGCGTGCCGGTGGTGGAGGTGAACGGCCGCTTCCTCATCGGCAACGCGACCACGCAGCAGCTGGCGGCGCTCCTCGCCGAAGCGGGCGCAGGATCCGCAGGGGCCGGCTTCCACGTAGCGCACACCTGAAGCCGTACGCTACTCGAGCTTCATCCGCAGAATCGTGAGCGAGTGCGCGGGGAAGGTGAACGTGAAGCCCCCGTCGCGCACGCTCACCGTTTCCGTCCGCGTGACGGGCCGCACACGATCTTCGCCGAAGTCGTTGGTGGCCTTCAGGTCGTCGTGGGTCATCTGCCACACGGCCAGCACGCCCGCGAGCCGCCCTTCCTGGTTCTCGATCCGCGTGGCGATGTCGCGGTCCTGGTTGCGGTTCAGCACGTTCAGGACGACCTGCCGCCCCTTGGCGTCGTAGGTGGCCGATACGTCCAGGTACGCGAGCGGCGGGCGGTTCTCGGCCGGCGTGTAGGTCGGCGCCGACACCCACACGTCGAGCGCACGGTTGCCGCGCTGCTTCCCGTACTCGACGAAGGGGAAGTAGGTGGGCTGGAGGAAGAGGCCGTCCTTGCTGGTCATGATGGGCGCGATCACGTTGACCATCTGGGCGAGATTCGCCATCTTCACCACGTCGGCGTGCCGGAAGAACGAGTTGAAGAAGAGGCCCATGGCCAGCGCGTCCTCGAAGTCGTAGCGCTCCTCGAGGCCCTCCTTGACGCCCGCCCGGTACCACACGTTCCACTCGTCGTACGCGATGGCGATCGGCCGGGCGTTGGCCCGCCCGGCGCGGACCTCCTTGATCAGGGCGGCGGTCGTCTCGATGTAGCGGTCGATCGTCTGCGACCACGCCATGTACTTCTCGAAGTCGTTGTCTCGATTACCGACGTAGGTGTGGATGGCGATGTAGTCGATCTGGTTGCGGAGCGTCGCCAGCACCGTCCGGTTCCAGCCCACCCAGTCGGCGCCGTAGTTGCTCGAGCCGCTGGCGATGAGCTTGATCGAGTCGTCCACGCCGCGCATGGCCTTGGCCGCCTCGAGCGCGAAGCGCGCGTACTCGTTCGCGGGCTTGTGACCGAGCTGCCACGGGCCGTCCATCTCGTTGCCGAGCCCCCAGTACTTCACGCTGTAGGGCGCCGGGTGGCCGTTCTTGCCCCGCTCGTTCGCCCACCAGGTCGGCCGCGCCTCGTTCGTGTATTCGACCCAGTCGCGCGCCTCGTCGATCGTGCCGAGACCCAGGTTGACGGCGATGTAGGGCTCGGCGCCGATCCGCTCCGCGTACTTCAGGAACTCGTCGGTGCCGAACCGGTTCGACTCGACGGCGTTCCACGCGAGGTCGAGCCGCGCCGGCCGCAGGTCCTTCGGGCCGATGCCGTCCTTCCAGTGGTAGCCCGACACGAAGTTGCCGCCCGGCCAGCGCAGGACGGTCACACCGAGGTCCTTCACGGCCCGCATCACGTCGGTGCGGTACCCGTCGGCGTCCGAGAGCGGGTTTCCTTCGTCGTAGATGCCGCCGTAGATCATGCGGCCGAGGTGCTCGGCGAAGCTGCCGAAGAGCAGCGGGTCCACCTCACCGATGACGCGGTCGGTGTCGATCTTGATCCGAGCCTGGAGCGGAGGCTGCGCCTCGGCGGCGAGCCGCGCCGGCGCGGCGGCGAGGACGAGGCCGGCGCCGGCCAGGGCCAGGGCGGCGGCGAGGCGAAGCGGTGTGCGCACGGAGACCTCCCGGGTGTCCGACGGCGGCATGCTACACCCAAGGCCGCCTACCTCACGACGTTCGGGTACAGCCGCGCGGCGACGAGCACCAGCAGGCCGGTGGCTCCCGTCAGGATCGCCAGGCTCACGCCGACGCCGTAGACGCTCGCGCCTCCGGCGAGCATCAGCGCGCGAAGCGCGTCGACCTGGTAGGTCAGGGGATTGACGCGCGAGACGGCCTGCAGCCAGGCCGGCATGATGGAGATGGGGTAGATGGCGTTGCTGGCGAAGAAGAGCGGCATGGTCAGAATCTGGCCGATGCCCATGAAGCGCTCGCGGGTCTTGACCAGGCACGCGATGATCAGGGACAGCGTGGAGAAGCACGCCGCGCCCAGGAGCACGGCGACGAGCACGCCGGCAAGCGGCAGCGCGTGCCAGTTCATCTTCACGCCCAGCAGCCACGCGAGCGCGTAGACGATGAACGCCTGCGAGACGGCGCGCACGCCGGCCGAGAGCGCCTTGCCCAGCACGAGCGCCGCCCGCGGCGTCGGGGTCACCAGCAGTTTGTGGACGATCCCGAGGTCGCGCTCCCAGATGATCGCGATGCCGTAGAAGATGGAGATGAACAGCACGCTCTGGGCCAGGATGCCCGGCGCCATGAAGTCGAGGTAGCGGAGGTCGCCGGTCGGGATGGCGTGGACGCGGGTGAAGATCTGCCCGAAGACGAGCAGCCAGAGTGCCGGCTGCACGGCACGCGTGACGAGCTCGGTGGGATCGTGGCGCAGCTTCCGCACCTCGAGCTCGGCGATGACCCAGGTCTTGCCCACGAAGGCGGTGGCGGCCGTCAGGGGATTCGCCGGGCGCGGGAGCGCGCGGCTACCCAAGCCGTCGAGCGGTGCGTCGAGCGCGTGCCGTGTCACGATACCCTCCAGCCGAGCCGTCCAGCATGCTCCCCGCGTGATGGATGAACACGTCGTCCAGCGTGGCGTCCGCGCCGCCGAGCGCGGCCTTGAGATCCGTGGGGCTGCCGATCGCGGCCACCCGGCCCAGGTGCATGATCGCCACCCGGCTGCAGAGGCTGTCGGCCTCCTCCATGAAGTGGGTGGTCAGGAAGATGGTGGTGCCGTGGTCGCGGCGAAGCCGGTCGAGGTGATCCCAGACCGCCTTGCGCGCCAGCGGGTCCAGGCCGACCGTCGGCTCGTCCAGGAACAGGACGCGAGGCCGGTGCAGCATGGCCTCGGCGATCTCCAGCCGTCGGATCATCCCGCCCGAGTAGTCGCGCACGAGCTTGTCGGCGGCGTCGGTCAGGCCCATGAAGGCCAGTGCATCGAAGACGCGGGACCGACGTCCGGCGCGCGGCAGGTCGTAGAGCTTGGCGAAGACCAGGAGGTTCTCGTACCCGGTCAGCGCCCCGTCGGCCGAGACAAGCTGCGGCACGTAGCCGATGATGCGCCGCACGTCCCGCGCCCGGCGCGCGACGTCGTAGCCGCCGACGCGCGCGCCGCCGGAGGTCGGCGGCAGCAGCGTCGTCAGCATCTTGATGACCGTCGTCTTGCCGGCGCCGTTCGGGCCGAGCAGGCCGAACACCTCGCCGGCCTCCACCGCGATCGTCAGCGCGTCCACGGCCGTGAGCGTCCCGAAGCGGCGGGTCAGGGCCTGCGTGTCAAGTACCGTCATGGCCTACTCCGATGCCGCGCCGCCCCCCGCCGGGTCCGGTGCGAAGACCGCGCGCAGGGCTCGCATGGCCGCCGCCACCGTCGCGCGCTCGGCGGAGGGGAGCGCCGCCAGCCGTGCGGCCAGCTGCGCCCGCGTCGCCGCGGACGCGGCCCGAAGGGTGCCGCGGCCGCGCCTGGTGAGCGCGAGCGTCACCCGGCGCCGGTCGCGCGCGTGCCCCTCGCGCGTCACGAGACCGCGCGCGACGAGCCCGTCCATCAGCTTGGACATCGACGGCGGCGTCAGGCCGATGTGGTCGGCGGCCTCCGAGAGCGACGCGCCGCGATGGCGCCGGACGAACGCCAGTGCCCGGAACTGCGGTACGGTGAGGTCCGGCGTGCGCCGCGCGCGCATCTCGGTGCGGACGACGCGCATGACGAGCGGCACGGCGTCGAGGACCTCGCGGGCGCATCGTTCGGGTGACACGGTTATAGTTAGCTTATCTAATAGTTAACTACTGACATTATATCACGCCGGCGCCCGGGATGGATCGCTCGCGATACCCGCAGACGAAGACGATCGACCGCGCCGGGACGACTCTCCGGCGCCGGGGCTGCCGCTCGCGACGCTCGAGGCCGGCGCGGGCCCCGGCCATCCGCCCGGGCGCCGCCGTCCTGATCTAGACTGACGTTCGGCAGCGGCGCCCGGCAGCCGCGGTAGCGGCGCGCGCTGGGAGCGGGCGGCCGCGACGTGCTGATCCTGGTGGTGAAACAGGCTATGCTGCTGGTGCTCGCCGGCCTGGCCGCCGGCCTCGTGCTGGGCGCCGGCGTTCCGCGCCGTCCGCCTCGACGCGGCCCGCGCGCTGCGGGACCAGTGATTGGCCCGGGCGTTCCGCCCTGCGGTCGCGATCGGCCAGGGCCACGACCCCGACACCTGTTGCGGCGACCGCGATGCTGACTGCGCTCGGACGGACCGTCCTGCTCGTGCACGAGTACGACGAGGCGCTCGCGTTCTACTGCGGCGTCCTCGGCTTCGACGTCATTCACGACTCCACCGCGGGGAACGGCCAGCGCTTCGTCCACCTTGCCGTGCCCGGACAGACCGCGTCGCCGCGCGTGGGACTCTGGCTCCTGCAAGCCGACGAGGCCGACGCCAGCCTGGTCGGCCGCCAGGCGGGCCACCAGCGGTTGCTGGTGCTCTATACCCCGGACTGCCGGAAGGCGGCCGCGACGCTGGCGGATCGCGGCGTGAAGTTCCGCAAGGCGCCCCAGGAAGCCGGCGGCGCCGTCTACGCGAACTTCGAGGACCTCTACGGCAACGAGATCGTGCTCGTGGAGCTGCAGGACGCCGGCGAGTACGCCTGACGCCGTCGCGGGCGCGGCCGGTCGGCGCAGGGGCGCCGGCAGCAGGTCCAGGGGCCGCCGCCGCCGCGCTGAGCGTGGCCCGCGCCGGCCCGTCCGGGAACAGGGAGGATCGCCATGAGAGCACGTCTGCGGCCGTTTGCGTCCGGGTTCGCCGTCGTCGTCGCCCTGGTCTTCATCCTCGGGCCGCTCGCCGCGCGCCCGGACGGGCGGCAGGCGCCGGTCTTTCCGGAGAAGGACTGGGCGCGGATCGAGAAGCCCGAGTCGGTCGGCTACTCGTCGGCGCGGCTCCAGGCGCTGCGCGCCTGGGTGCAGTCGCTCGACACGACGGCCATGATGGTGTCGGTCGGCGGGCGATCGCTCTTCGAGTACGGCGAGCTCGCGCACCTCAGCTACCTGGCGTCGGTGCGGAAGAGCATCCTGGCGATCCTGTACGGCAAGTACGTGGAGAACGGGACGATCGCGCTCGACCGGACTCTGAAGGACCTGGACTTCACCGACGTCGGCGGGCTGAAGCCCGAGGAGCTCGAGGCGACCATCCAGGACCTGCTGACCGCGCGGTCGGGCGTCTACCACGAGGCGTCGAACGGCGGCGACGACACGGCGAGCGCGCCTCCCCGCGGCTCGCAGAGGCACGGGACGTACTATCTCTACAACAACTGGGACTTCAACGCGGCGGGCGCCGTGTTCGAGAAGCTCACGGGCCGCGAGATCTACGACGGGCTGCAGACCGACCTCGCGCAGCCGATCGGCATGCAGGACTTCGACCGCTCGGCGCAGAAGAAGAGCGGGAACACCGAGCGCTCGCAGTATCTCGCGTACCACATCTGGCTCTCGACGCGCGACATGGCCCGCGTCGGGCTGCTGATGTTGCGCGGCGGCGAGTGGCGCGGCACCCAGGTGGCGCCGCGCGACTGGGTGCGCCGCATTTCGAGCCTCTACACCCCGCTCAACGAGATGAACCCGCCGTACCACCGCGCGCTGGGCACCGGCGACCGGTGGGGCTACGGCTACCTGTGGTGGGTGTGGGACGCGCCGAACTCGCCGGGCCCCTTCGAGGGGGCCTACACCGGCATCGGCGCCGGCGGCCAGTTCATCACCGTGCTGCCCGAGCTCGACATGGTCGTCGCGCACAAGACCGACATGGCCCAGCCGCCCGCGCACGGGCCGGCCGGGCGGCGGCGGACCGTGTCGCGCCAGGAGTACACGACGATCCTCCGGATGCTCGTCTCGGCGCGATGCCCCGGCGGCCGCTGCGAGTGAGCGGGCGCCGGGCTCGGAAGATCTGTCTCAGACGCACTGCTGCCCATACTTCTCGAACTCCGCCAGTGTTTCAACTCTGGAACGTGACAGGTAAGTGCATGTCGCACAGGGCATTGGCAGGTCGTCTGGGAGCTCGAGCTGCCCCTGCAGGACCGACGGCTTCCGGGCAACCGCATATCAGGCGCGCAGCTGCACGAGCCCGACCGTGTTACGATTCGGCCGCTGTATTTTGTGCGTGCAGGAGAATGCGCCCGCCGAAGGCATAGCGCGTCGAAAGCCCGGATCGTCACGGAAGCGCAGTCAGGTGGGCATCGCCAACATCACGTGTTCAGGCGACCGAGGACAGCATGCGCCCACCTCTTCGCGGCCTCGACGTAGCCGTCGTCGACGTGGAAACGACCGGCCTGTTCCCGCATCGCAACGACCGCATCCTGGAAGTCGCCGTGGTCCGAACCAGGCTCGGCAGCGGCGAGCGGCGCGTCTACTGCACGCTCGTGAACCCGAAGCGAGACGTGGGGTCGACGCGAATCCACGGAATCAGACCCGGCGATCTGCTCGACGCGCCGGCGTTCGAAGACATCGCCGGCGACGTCTTCGAAATGTTGTCGGGTGCGGTCCTTGCGGGACACAACGTGACGTTCGACCAGAGATTCTTGCTGTCTGAGTTCGCCAGGCTGGGCGCTGAGCGCGGGCTGGGGCAGCCGCTTTGCACGATGCGCCTCGGCAGGCATCTTCATCTCGAGCCGGAGGGGCGCTCGCTGTCGGCCTATTGCGCGTGCCTCGGTGTCGCCCTTGAGGAAGCCCATGCCGCGGAACACGACGCGGTTGCGGCGGCGTCCTTGTTGAACGCGTTTCTGGCGCTCTCCGAAGCGAAGAAGATCCGCGCGCTCGAGGACCTCGACGTCGACGTGTCAGCGGTTGACGCGAGAGACTGGCCGATCCTTCCGACGTGTGGGCGCGTCTATCGCCGGGACATCGCCGAGAGAACGCGTGCGCCGCAGTCGTATCTGGCCCAACTGGTTCGCCGCCTCGGCGCCGGCGCCGCTACAGCCGACTCAGCACAGGTCACGTCGTACCTCGAGCTGCTCGACCGCGTTCTGGAGGACGAGATCGTCACCGAGGCCGAGGCGGAGGAGTTGCTCGAGCTGGCGAAGATGTCCGGACTCTCGTCGGCCGCTGTCGGCCAGGTGCACCGGCATTACCTGGAGGCGCTCGCCGCGGCGGCGCTGAAGAACTCGGTCGTCACCGACAACGAACGGCGAGAGCTCGAAACCGTCGCGCTGCTGCTCGGCTTCGACACGCGCGCTGTGGACGCAGCGCTCACGGCAGCCGCCACGGAGAAGCCCAAGCCGGGGTGGCCTCTACTGTCCAGGTCGCACGACCTGGCCGGCAAGACTGTCTGTTTCACTGGCGAGCTGGTATGTTCCTTCAGAGGCGCGCCCATCTCCCGGGAGCTGGCGGAATACCTCGCGACTCAAGCAGGCCTGAGACCAGTCAAGACCGTGACGAAGCAGCTCGACCTCCTGGTCGTTGCCGACCCGCACACGATGTCCGGCAAGGCGAGGAAAGCCCGGAGCTACGGCACGCGGATCATGGCCGAACAGGCGTTCTGGCGGGCGTTGGGGGTGGACGCCGAGTAAGGCACCGTCAGGAGTCGTCCGTTCCGCACTGCGCGTGCCTGCAGATGGCGCCAACGTCACAGTAGCGGCATTTCGTCCTTCCGGGGCGGGCCGGAGAACGCCCGTCGAGAATGCCATTCACGAGATCGGATGCGCGTCCCCTGGCCGACGCGGTCGCCACGTCGTCCACGTTCACCGGGTAACGGATTCCGCGCGAAAGATCGTGCAGGTAGGCCGCCTGCACGTCGATTCCCTCGCCACGGCCGGCGGCCGCGTAGACCGCCAGCTGAAACGCGAACACGTCGTCCTGAGTTCGCTCGCTGGCGGTCTTGTAGTCGACGAGGGCGAGTGCCCCGCGCAGCCCACCTTCGTCGTCCAGGATGACGTCGGCTCGGCCGCTCACCACGGCTCGGTCCAGGTGCAGCGCAAAGGGCCGCTCGGTCTCCCACACGCGCCGCAGATCGCCGTTGTACTCGGCCAGGTAGCGATCTACAAGCTCTCGTGCCCTTTGCCAGAGCTGTTCGAACGCCGCGCGGTTCGCGAACGGGAGGTAGAACTCCTCTCTGAAGATCTGCTCGACGTCCTCGGCGGTCGGCAGCCGACCTGATGCCCGCGTGTGGTCGGCGATGCGCCGTAGCACGTGGTGGATCGTCTTCCCGTAGCCGAGCTCCGTCACCAGCTGGGGCTGAAACCCGAGTGAGCTACTCAGTCGGTAGCGCAAGGGACAACCCTCGTATTGCGCGAGCGCTGAGAATGACAGCGTCGGCGGATCCTCCGCGTCACCTGCCGGCGGTTGGAACGGCGGCGGAAGAGTCACGTGCTCTGAAGGCCTGGGGTCCTCGCCGGCGACCGCGAGCAGCAGATGCGACGGAACGAATCCGCGTGTCTTGCGCCGAAAGCGTGATAGATAGAGGACGTCCCTGGCTCTGGTGAGCGCGACGTAGAAGAGCCGGCGCTCTTCCGCTTCCCCGCCCTCGTAGCGTCGGCGTTGCGCGGCACCGAAAACTCCGGCGGGTAGCAACCAGTCCTGGCCTTCTCCCGCGCGCCTCGACGGGAAGCGTCCTTCGACCAGGCACGGCACGAATACCACCGGCCACTCCAGCCCTTTTGCCTGATGAACGGTGAGAAGGTTCACCGCGTCGAGATCGAACGTGTCCTCGCCCTCGAAGTCCTCGTAGGCGTCGAGGGCGTAGTACTGGAGGTAGTTGAACAGGTGGCGGTAGAAATAGACGCCACGATCCTGGCCCGCGCGGAACACCGGACCTTCGTCCTCGTCGACGTAGCGCGCGCGCCGCGTGACGTGTTCGAAGTCGGCGAGGATCTGCGAGAAACGCGCGAGACACCCCATGCGCGCCGACACCGACGGACCGTCCAGGTCGAGATCCTGAACGTGCAGCAGGTGCAGGAGTCTGTAGTAGTCACGAAGCAGGTTGACCGGCGCCTCGTTGTCCGAGACCGTCGCTTTCCAGTTCGTGAAGTGCGCGGCCAGCTCCGGCCCGCCCTTCCCGAAGACCTCTTCGTACTCCCGGACCAGGCCCGTCAGGTCGACGCTCTCGGACGTCTCGAACCGCTCGTTCTTCCAGGCATTCCCGCTCAGCCAGGCGTACGTCCTCCCGAGCGCGGACGCTTCCGGCTGTTTGAACAGGCCGGTTCGGCCGGCGCACCGGAAGGGGACGCCACGCCGCCGGAGCGCCGCCACGAGGGGCGGGGCAGATGTTCGGACGGATCGGTACAGCACTCCGATGTCCTTGTACGGGCACCCCCTCGCCGCCAGCCCCTGTATCGTGTCAGCGATCAACTCGGCTTCGTCTTCCGGCCTGTCGCTGCTCCACGCGTGGATCTCCATCTCGGCCGGCGGTCGCCAGGGCTGCATCGCCTTCGGAAGCCGCGGGCAGATCGACTCGGCGAACCGATTCGCCATCTCGAGGATCCGAGGCCGCGAGCGCCGGTTCACCGACAACAGCTTCGACGCCGCCTGGTACCGCGACCGGAAGTCGATGATGTTCGAAACGTCAGACCCTCTCCATTGATAGATCGCCTGGTCATCGTCTCCGACGACGCAGAGGTGCACCGGGGGGCTCGCGAGAAGCTCGATGAGGCGTTCCTGGGCTGGGTTGATGTCCTGGTACTCGTCCACGATGAGGTGCCGCAGGTGACCATGCACGCGCGCGAAGACGCCAGGATCTCCGAGTGCGCGCACGGCATGACTGATGAGCTGACCGTATGTCAGGAAGTGGTAGCGGGCCAGCATCTCCGAGAATATCCGGTAGCACTCACCGAACGGCGTGTCGTTGAGCGCCGTCGCCTCGATCAGCTCGTTCTCCACCACTTCGGCGTTCCGGAGGAAGTCGAAGATCGGCCTCCAGTGACGTTCGCCCAGCGCGCCCAGGCCGAGCCGCTTGTGCTCCCGGCTCAGGATCCCGGCTAGACGATGCTCGTCGAGGATGTCGTAGTTGCCGTAGGCGGGGACGTTGTCCTGGAGCAACCTCAGACAGAATGCGTGGATGGTCCCGACGAACATCGGTCCCAGACGGTCCAGGAACTCACGACCTTTGATCTCCAGGACCCGTTGGGTGATCCGCGCCTTGAGCGCCGCCGCAGCTCGTTCCGTGAAGGTGAACGCGATGACACCGCGGGGTTCGATGCCCTCGTCAATCAGGCCCGCCACCCGGCGCGAGATGGCTTCTGTCTTCCCGGATCCCGCGCAGGCGATGACCTGCAAGTGGCCGTTGCGGTGTGCGACGACAGCCTGCTGTTCTGGCGACAAGTTCATGCGGTTCGTGGGAGGAGCCACCCTGCCCGTGCTTCGTCCGACTGCCACGGCCCGGCGTTGCAGGCGCAGGCAAGGTCCCTCAGAGGGTACGCCATGCTGTCGGGCCAGAGCAACGAGCCCCCTGCGGTCTTCCTCGAAGTGGGGGCCGGCTTGAGCCAGCCCGCCGGGGTTCACCGCGCCACCGGCACCGTCACCAGGCGGCGGCCGAGGAGCAGCGCGTCGAGCATGCTGCCGACGATGCCGCCGAAGAAGAAGCCGACGCGCAGCTCGCCGAGGCCGGCCGGTCCCTCGAACGCCAGCCGGCGAGTGACCGAGTCGCCCACGGCCACGCGGGCCAGCAGGTTGTCGGTGCCGGTCGCCTCGTTGAGCGCGCGCTGCGCGGGGGGCGACCACGTCAGGCGGCGTCCGTCCCCGCCGAGGACGCCGACGATGTCGCCGTGGAACTGGAAGGCGACGCGCCGGGCGTGGTTGGTGATCCGGACGTCCACGACGTAGAACGCGCGGCCGGGGCGCGCCGGCGCGGCGCGGCTTCGGCGCGGAGGGCGGTGAAGTCGAAGTCGTCGAACCGGAGGTCGTGGCCGGCGTCGAAGAGGGCGGGCGGCGCCATGAGGCGGAAGCCCGCGAGCGCTACGAGCAGGAGCACGACGGCCCCGGCGAAGAGCAGAGCCGGCATGGTGAGCGAGCCGCGCCAGTCCCTGTGCATGGCCGCATACTTTACATTGCAAAGTTAATTCCGGTCAAGCTCGCCCAAATCCTCGAACTTTTCACGCCGAAGCCCGTGGATCCGCCGCTCGACGAGGAACGCTGCGAGCTCTTCGAGGGACCGTCGCACCTCTTCGAGGTCGAGCGCCGGACCTTCATGAAGATCTTCGGCGGCGGCGTGCTGGTCCTGTCGGTCGCCGGCGGCGCGCTCGTGCAGGAATCGGCCCGCCGCGGCGTCCGCGGCGAGGCCATGCCCGACTCGATTGACGCCTGGCTGCACGTCGCGGACGACAGCCGCGTCACGGTACAAGGTGAACGGGCGCGAGATCGTCAGCGGCCGGCACCAGTATCCGTCCGACATCACGCGGCCCGGGATGCTGGCCGGCAAGGTCGTCAGGCCCTCGGCCTTCCAGGCGGCGTTCGCGTCGCTCGACACGACGGCGGCCGCGGCCGTGGCCGGCGTGACGGTGGTGCACGACGGCGACTTCGTCGGCGTGGCCGCGCCGGACGAGCGCACGGCCGCGCGCGCGGCCGGTCTCGTCAAGGCCGAGTGGGGCGCCGACGGCCTCACGGTGTGGACCGGCACGCAGCGGCCGTTCGGCGTGCAGCAGGAGCTGGCCGACGCATTTCACCTGCCGCTCGACAAGGTCCGCGTCCTGATGCCCGACTGCGGGTCGGGCTACGGCGGCAAGCACACCGGGGAATGCGCCGTCGAAGCCGCGCGGCTCGCCAGGGCGGCGGGCAAGCCCGTGAAGGTCGTGTGGACGCGCGAGGAGGAGTTCACTTGGGCCTACTTCCGTCCCGCGGGCGTCATCGACGTGCGAAGCGAAGCGCGCAAGGACGGCACGCTCGTGGCCTGGGCGTTCGACAACTACAACTCCGGCCCCTCGGCCATCCGGACGATGTACGAGGTGCCGAACCAGCGGATCCGGTTCATCCGCACGAAGTCGCCGCTCCGGCAGGGGTCGTATCGGGGGCTCGCGGCGACGGCGAACCACTTCGCGCGCGAGTCGCACATGGACGAGCTCGCGCACGCCGTCGGCATGGACCCGCTCGCGTTCCGCCTGAAGAACCTGAAGGACGACCGGCTGCGCGCGGTGTTCCAGGCGGCGGCGGACAGGTTCGGCTGGGCGGCGGCGCGCGCCGCCTCGGCACGGCCCGGGCGCGGCGTCGGCATCGCGGGCGGATTCGAGAAGGGCGGCAACGTCGCCACCTGCGCCGAGGTGGAGGTGGATCAGGACTCGGGGCAGGTGAAGATCCTGCGGCTCGTCACGGCCTTCGAGTGCGGCGCGATCGTCAACCCCGACGGCCTGCGCAACCAGGTCGTGGGGGCGGCGATCATGGGCATCGGCGGCGCGCTGTTCGAGGCGATTGCGTTCGACAACGGCCGCGTCGTGAACGGGCGGCTGAGCGACTACCGCGTGCCGCGGCAGAGCGACGTGCCGGCGATCGAGGTCGTGCTCGTCGACCGCAAGGACCTGCCCTCGGCGGGCGCGGGCGAGACGCCGATCGTCGGCGCCGCCGCCCCGGCCGACGGCTCGCGCGGAAAACGGGCCCTCCGGCGTGTGTCCTCACGATGTGCGCGGCGGCTGGGGTGTGTCGGGAGGACAGCCAGCAATCATGTGGGGCATCCGGGCAACGCCGACTTCATTGTCGAAAACGGCGCCGCCGCGCCCGGAGCGCCTGCGGGCCCGTCTTCGACGCTGCGCCAGCGCGCGAGGTCGGACGGGGCGCTGTCGCGACACCGCCCGCCACGCGGAAGCGCCCTTTCCGTGGCGGATTCCGTGGCTGTTACCGTGGAACTTCCGTGGTCATTCCGCGGTATTTCCGCGGCTCATTTCGTCATCCCGCACCCCGGCAACCGGAATGCCCCAATCCTCGTCGAGTAGGTCGTCGCGTCCTTCCTGTAGTAGTCGCCCACGTACCAGATCGTGCAGTCGTCGGACGGGTCGATCGCGGTCTGCGCGTAGTCCTCCCACCGGATCGTGTTGGTCTGCGCGCCCTCGCCCTCGACGAGCACGGTCTCGTGCAGCGTGAGCTCGCCCGGCGGGTCGCCGGCCAGCCGCGCCGCGAAGCGTTGGCCCGCGAAGTGGGGCGTGCCGCCGAACGAGTACCCGATGCCGATGTTGCCGAGCGCGTCGATCGCGGGACTCGCCATCCAGCGGTAGAAGCCGTCCGGCGCGTAGGTGCCCTGCTGGCGCAGCGTCACCGCGCGGTCCGCGCCGATCCCGAGCTCGTACCACCGGACGCCGCCGCCCGCCGCCTCGGTGTTCACCGAGTGTACCGCCACGATCGACTCCTGCCCGTGCAGGTTCCGGTACACCACGCGCGCCATGATCTTGTCGCCCTGCGCGTCGAGGCGCCGGTCGGTGCCGGGCTGCGGCACGCAGCTCGTGAGCTGACCGTTGCACAGGTAGTGGTACGGCGCGACCGGGGTCTTCCCGGGCCCGGTCACCGTCGTCTTCGCGGGGTCCTGCCAGTCCAGGTGGAACTGCCACACCGAGATCGTGTCGTCGTCGAACTCGTCGTGCAGCTGCGTGCCGCCGGCGGCCAGCATGACGTTCGGCGCGCCGGCGGGCGGGGGCGTGCGGCCGTCGAGGTCCGCGTTGTTCAGGAAGTTCACGCCGTCGATCACGACGCACTGCTCGGTGGCGGGCTCGCCTTTCAGCATCTTCGCGCGATCGACCACGCACGCGTGCTTCTGGATCACGTCGTCGCCCGTGCTGGTCGGCACGTAGTAGCCGTCGGGCCAGACGGCCGGACGCGGGTAGTCGGGGAAGAGCGGGCGCAGGAACTCGTAGCGGTACCACGAGCCGAGCGGATCGGGGCTCGCGCTGACGGCGTAGCACATCGAGTAGGGGCCCGTCTCCTGCGGCGGCCGCGGCCCCGGCGGCCGGCCCGGCTGCGCCGGGGACTCCGGCGGGGCGGGCGGCGGCACAAAGAGCGGCGCGGCGCGGCCGGGCTGGCCCGCCACCCCGGGCGGGCTCAGATACGCGCGGTCCGACGCCTGCCAGGCCGGGGGCTGATCGGGCCGCTCGGGGCTACGCCGGAAGATGGGCATCACCACCAGCCAGCGATCGGCGAGCTGGTCGTAGCGGACGACCGCGTCGCCGTTGTTGCGCGCCTCGCAGGTGCCGCCGAAGCCCTTGAAGAGCGTGTGGGTGGGGACCGCGCCGTAGAGCACCCGGCCGGTCGTGCGGTACTTCGTCCCCTTCTTCGTGAAGATCGCCATCCGCGAGTTCACGATCTGCACGATGTGGTCGGGGCCGACGGCCAGCGAGTTGTCCGACGGGCTGCGTCCGACCGACGGTCCTTGCGGGCCTTCGAACCCGACGCCGAGGCCGTCGAAGCTCGCAACGAGCCGGGCGGTCGGACGGCCGCCCTGTGACGTCTGTTCCACCCTCGCGCCCTCGGGGCTGTGCGGCGCCGCCGCCGGCGCGCCGACCGAGCGCGGCGGGGGCGACTGCGGGCGGGTCTGGGCGGAACCGGATGAGAGCGCGGCGACGGCGAGCGCGACGGTGGCGGGAATCGAGAAGCGGACAAGCCGGCGAGTCATGGTGGGGGGAAAAGTACCACGGAACGACCACGGAAATCGCCACGGAATGAACCACGGAAAGGGCCGGCTGACCGCCTACGCCAAGGCTACGGCGAGTCCGCCGGACCTTCAGCGAAGGCGGAAGCCGGCCCCCACGAGAGTCCGCGAGAGTTGAACCCGCCCCCACGGGAGCGCCCGACAGGAAGCGCCTCCTTCCGCGGCTCATTCTGTGGGCATTCCGTGGTCCTTCCGTGGTACTTGCGCTAGAAGCTACCAGTGACCCCCTTGAACCCGTGTCGCGCCTGCCTCGCGAGCCAGCGCGCCGTGTTCCTCACGCTGTAGGCGTAGCCGAGCGTGTGCTGGCAGGTGGACAGGCAGGTCCGATAGCACACGGCCTTCCGCCGGTCGAGCTCGCGCGTGTCGAACTTCGGGTGGCCGATCAACCCCCAGTCGTGCGGGTCCGAGTAGTAGGTGAAACAGGGGGCGAGCGTGCCGTCGGTGCGGATGATGACGGCGTTCTGTCCGGCGCGGCACGTCCAGGGGTCCACGCGCCCGCGCAGAAACGCCTTCATGTCGGTCAGGTGCTGCACCGAGTTGATCATCTTGTAGCCCTGCCGGTTCCGCTCGATGAGGTGGTCGAGCAGGTCGTCCACGCGCGGGAAGTCCTCGGGCGTCAGGTAGGTCCCGTTCCCGTTCTCGTGCTTGAAGTGCGCCTGCTCCTGCATCGGCGCCTCGTTGATGTGATAGTCGGTCGCGACGTCGTGGTCGTGCCCGATCTCGGTCAGCGCCCGGACGTCCTCCATGTTGATGCGCGTGATGTTGATGTTCAGGAACACGGTATAGCCGTACCGGTGCTGCTGCCGCACGAGGTAGTCGAAGTTGGGCCGGATCGGCGCCAGCGCCTTCGGCAGCCCCGGCTTCTCGTCCACGACGTCCACCGCCAGGTTCACCGTGGCCATGCCGGCGTCGCCGAGCCGGTCGATCACCTCGGGCCTCATGAGCCGGCCGTTCGTCGGGAGGTAGCAGAAGAACCCGCGCTGGGTCGCGTAATCGATCACCTTGTGGACGAACTTCGGTCGCAGCAGCGGTTCGCCGCCCATGATCGCGAGCGCCCGGCAGCCGCTGTCGTGCAGCCAGTCGATGGACCGCCGTGCGGTCTCTTCGCTCATGCCCTTCACGCGGTTGTCGTACGCCCAGCAGTAGTGGCAGTCGAGGTTGCACTTGTACTCGGTGAACAGGTACGCCAGCAGCGGGTGGAAGTCGCCCGGCAGCACGTGCGACTTCAGGTACGGCACGAGCCAGCACTTCACCGCGCGCCGGCGGTTGAACCGCTGGTACGCGCCGTGCGAGCCGAGGCCGTCGTCCGTGCGTCGCGGGTACAGCGGATCCGGCAGGCCGTTTCCGCCGGCGCCGTGCGGCGCCGGGCGTTCAACGTCGAGCGTCTCCATCACGTGGTCCTTTCTGAGCAGCCGCGTCGTCCTCGCAGGAAACGGGGACGAGAGGCCAGATGACCGGCCGGCCAGCGGCCGGCGCGTCGTCGACGGCGGCCGAGCGCCGCCACTGGTAGCCGGCGAGCGTCCGCTCGACGGCCAGCCGCGCGTGTTTCCGGCGCACGAGATCGTCTCGGACGCGCCGGAGGAAGTAGTCGATGGTCTCCACACGAATCCGGATCGAGCCGGCGGCGCGGTTCTCGTCGATGTCCTTGAACGCGAAGTACGGTGTGCCCGAGCGCTCGATGATCCGCTCGATCACCGTGTAGACGGGCGCGTCGTGGCCGCACCGGAAGCTGGAGAACTCGAGCGCCACGAGGTTCGGATGGCGCGCGGTGAACTTGGCCGCCCAGATCTTCTGGTTCGTGCTCGCCGAGGTCGTGTTCTTCCAGACGTCCGAGATGTCGAGCGGGTGCGTGATGACGCCCGCGCGGACCTCCTCTCCGAACAGCCGGTCGAGCAGATCCGCGTCGAGGGGCAGCGTGTGCTGGGAGAAGACGGGATACCCGCGCTTCTGGAACTCGTCGAGGATCTCGTGGTTGACGCCCGGGTCGTGATGGTACGGGCGTCCGAGCATGACGATGCCCAGGCGGTCCTCCCGCTCCAGCCGCTCGATCGTCTGACGCGCCCGGCGGCGCAGGCCGTCCCAGCACGTGTCGAGCGCGGCGTAGCCGGCCTCGACGGCGCGCGCGTGCTCGCGCCAGCCGAGCCCGAGCACCGGCGCCCAGGCCTGGAACATCTGGCCGGCGAAGAGCTCGCGGTCGCCGAGGTTCAGCAGCGGGTGCAAGTACGTCAGGTGCTGCTCGGCGAAGACGTCGTGTTCCTTCGTGAACGCCGCGAGCACGGTCTTGGGCGTCGTCGTGACCGTCGGGCAGGCGTTCTGGGCGCGGGTGCCGACGAGCGGGCTGTCGAGGACGTCGAGCATGGGGAAGAAGATGATGTCGAGCGGCGTCCGGCCCGGCCGCGGCATCAGCAGATCGGTCACGTGCGCGAGCGCGATCTTCGACGGATAGCACGGGTCGATCGCCCCGCGGCCCGCGCCGGCGCGGTAGAGCGCGCCGGTCGTGTAGCCGGAGTAGACGAGGTGGTCGACGCCCAGGCTCTCCAGGTACGCGCTGAAGAGCGGGGCGTAGAAGTACAGGTTCAGGACGCGTGGGATGCCGACGCGCAGCCGCGCGCGCCGCCGCATCAGCGCGGCGCGCCGGCGCGTGCCGGGGATCCACGCGCGCGACGGGACCGGATCGGCCGCGGGCGCCGGATGACGCGGCTTCCAGACCTCGCGCGCCGCCTCGGCCACCAGGTTCGGGTTGGCCCGCCGCACCACGTCGATCTCGGCCTTGATCTCGCGCATCGCGTCGAGCGCCTCGACGGCGCCCTGCTCGCACGTCGAGACGATCACGCGCGCGGCGCCGGGTTCGAGCGGCAGCCGGGAGGCCGTCGGCGCCGGAAGAGCACGCGCACCCTCGCCCATCTGCACGTCGATGAACGTCCGGATGCAGGCGTTCTTGCAGAACCGGCAGCGCGTACGCTCGTCCGCGGTCGCGCGGTAGCGAATCGCGCGTACGGCGTCGAGACCGACGAACGTCGTGCGACGCCCCGCCTCCCAGAGGCGGACCGCCTCGAGCGCCGCGCCAATCGCGCCGGTCTCGCCGGGATGGGGATGGACCGCGATCTCCGGCGTGACCCCGGACGCCCGGAAGCTCCCGCGGATGTAGTCCACCTCGGCCTTGACCGCGGCGAGGTTGTGCTGCGTGCCGCCCTGCAGCACGAACCGCGTGCCCAGCCGCGCGAGATTCGGCACGCCGGCCACGTACAGAAAGATGTTCTTCGGCAGCACGGCGGCGAGGCCGGCCAGGATCTCGTTCGGGCTCCACCCGAGCCGCTGGTAGTTGACGATGTCGGACTGGAGGAAGATGGCGCAGCCGAAGCCGAACTCCGGCATCGCGTCGGCGGCGAACGCGGCATCGGCGTACTGGTCGACGCGCAGGCCAAAGCGCTCGGCGGTGGCCTGCAGGAAGTAGCCCGTGCCGGCCGAGCACTGCGTGTTGAGGCGGAAGTCCTTCACGCGCCCGTCGCGGAGGACGATGATCTTGATGTCCTGGCCGCCGACGTCGAGGACGACGTGCGGGTCGGCGAAGGTCCGGCGGGCCGCCTCGGCGTGCGCCACGGTCTCGACGAGCGCGACGTCGGCCGAGATCACGTCGCGCAGCACGTCCTTCGCGTAGCCGGTCGTGGCCGCGCCGAGCACGTCGAGCCGCGCGCCGGCCGCGTCGATCGGGCGGCGCAGCCGCGCGACGATCTCGATCGCGTCGTCGATCGGATTCCCCTGCGACAGGCGGTACGCCTTGGCCAGCACCTCGCCCTGCGGCGAGAGCAGCACGCCCTTGGTGGACGTCGAGCCGGCGTCGAGACCGAGGAAGGCCGCGACGGTCTCGCCCCGCGCGAAGGGCGGCGGCGCGAACGGCGACGGCGTGAACTCGCGCTCGAACGCCGCCC
>JAHECP010000340.1 GCA_024641665.1 Acidobacteriota bacterium | reverse complement strand
CAAAGTTGAGGCGCACCCAGGCCGCACCGGTACTGGCGATCACCTCCGGGTCGGCCACGGTCGGCGCCAGGGCACCTTGATTGGGTCCATCCACGAAAATCGGCCTGTTGGCGTCGAGGCCAATCTTATGCGTGTGGGGCATGGTGTGATTACTCCCTCGTCGCATTCAGTATAACACATCTACCCAACACCTTCAAGCATTCTTTGGGGACGGGCTTGCGCAGCAAATCAAATTGAGCGAACACAATTAGCAGGGGCACGCTCTGAGCTGAAGGGCCAGAAATAGGGGTTGTGCTGGAGGGGAGCGGGGTTGATGAGCTAAGTAGACGAGTTTTCGGCAGCCAAATGCGCAGCGAAAGGTGGTGGGATGCGCAGCGGTTCTGTTCAGCAGCCGGAATCGGGGCCAGGATAGCGGCCAGGCGGAAATCCAGGGGCAGATCCGGGCTGGCCAGGTGGCCGAGGCGCCAGCGGGAGCCGCCGCCGGATGAGCAGCAGGGGGCGGGTACGGACTCCAGGCAGGCGGAACTAGCCCAGTCGGGTGAGATACCCGACCGGGGTAAGCGCAGAGTTCCATTGAGGATCTCAGCTAAGCCGCAGCTCGCCGGAAAGCCAGTGTCGTCGCCTCTTGCACCAAACGGCCGAGGGTGTGTAAGTTGTCCAGGAAGTCGGCGATGGCATTTTCTTTGCGGCCGTGGGTCAAGCCGAAGCTGGGCAGTCGCTTGAGGCCCATGTGCTCCATGGTGCCGTTGCGGCTCTCAGACAGATTACGGCGCCCGTAACGCTGCTTCCAGGTCTCGGAAGCGTAGGGCACTTCGCGCGCCAGCCGCACTGAGCCGTCGGGTAAGGTCCGGCCGACATGGACCACCTGGCCATACTTGTACCTGGCAGCTTGGTAGGGGCACTCGGGCGCTGGAGGGCGGGGCTGAGCCTCGGGTTCTTGGGTCGCAGGTGCCAGGCAGGCGTGGCGGCAGAACCACTTGGTGCGGCGCCGCCGGTAGTCGTGGCCGTTGGAGTGCATGGGATAACCGTGAATGCACAGCGGATGGCCCTTGTCGTCGTAGCCACGCTGGAGTTGGCCCTGACGGTCGTCATCTCCTTCGGCGGCGCGGATGTCCACCATGCGGAGCGCCCCGGCGTGCCAGATGGGATCCAGGCAGTCCTGGAAACCCAGGGCGGCATCCGCCAACACCTCGCCGATCTTCAGCGTCGGAAACCGGGCGCGCAGGTAAGCAAAGCTGTTCGGGAACAAGTTGCGCTCATCCGAATTGGCCGCATGCAAGCCGGTACGCAGCGTCCAGGCGCAGGCGAAGCGATCATCCAGCAGGCGATCGGGATTAGAGGCATAGCCGTACACATTCCGGCCGCGCATGTCCGGCGGGGTGGGCAGGTCGGCGTATTTGTTACGGCCGGCATAGTGGATCAAGCGCGCTTCGCGATCCAGGGGGGTGGTCCAGCGACAGGCCAGGGCACAGGCGGGGTCAGTACAGTCGCAGCCTTCCTTGCCTTCCGCTTGGGCCGGACAGGGGCGCGGTGCTGGCTGATAGCAGGTGTCCGTCACCTGGCCGCAGCGCATCCGTGAGCGGGCTTCGTGCAACATGATGTCATGGCTGATACTCACGCCGCGCTCCTCCGGGTCACCCGGGAAGGTAGAATGCTCTGGCAGCAAGCCTGCCTGGCGCAGCAAATCGGTGAACAGAGGGCACAGTTCCTCGAACACCTCCGGGCCGACGGTGTGAAAGAAGTAGCGTAAGCCTGAGGCGGAGGGCGTGTCGCCGTCTCGGAAGCCGAACAGCCGCCGCCAACCGGTGCCATGCTCCCCAGCCACCAATTTGGCCAGGCTGCGCCAGCCCCAGTGCAGCTCACGCCGCAGGCAGACACACAGGAACAAGGAAACCGGATCAAAAGGGACCTGGCCTTTGGCGCTGCCAGCGTAGTAAGCCTGAGCCAGATAGTCGCGCAAAGAGGAGAAATCGATGAGGCGCAGAGCGATTTCAAAGCAGGTCAGGTCGGCCAGTGAGGTAGGACAGGCTAAGTCCGCATAGCCCAGGTAGCAGTACTCGGACCGGTAATGCCGCTTGGGAGAGGGAGGCACCGTTTCCGGCACCGGGAAGCGTAACGGCAAACGTTCCTGCAAGGCATCCAGGCTGAAGGTGGATACAAACTCGGGATGCGCCGCCCGCTTGCGGCGGGCGATCAATTCCTGGTTCTCGCTCATAGCCGCCCTCGCTTCATGCGTTGCCAGCGCCGTTGGCGAGCCAGATAGGCCCGATAGTCGGCAACCGTATTGCGGTCGAGCAACTGGCGCAACGCCAGCGAGCGGGCGGGATGGGCCAACCACAACAGCGCTTCGGTACGTAGTTGGAAGATGCGCTGGGGCGATACGCCCCAGGCCCGAGCCATCTCCGTCAAGGTCTGCGGCGGTCGACCGTCCAGCCCATAGTGGGTGACGATTACCGCGCGCCAGCGGCGGCGGGGCAAAGCGGCTACCAGGCGATGCAGCATCTCGTAGCTGATCACCCGCTCCAGGTGTTCTTCCAGGTCAGGCGCTTCCTGCGGGGGATGGGGCGTCAGTTCTTCCGGAGGCTTGCGTTGCGCCAGGGCCACGGCCCGCCAGACGGCCCGGGCAATGGCCGGCACGGCATAAGTGGAAAAGGCCGTGCCCCGCTCCGGGTCAAAACGCTGCAACGCATGCCACAGCCCAATGCGCCCCACTTGTAGCATGTCAGCATAGGGCAACCCGCCCGACCACTGGCGGCGTACCACCCAGCCCACCAACTTCTCATGTTCCAGGACGGCCTGGTTGAGATCCACTTTGTGCAGATTGGTTGAAAGTGCGCTATACTGTCTCACGGCGATTCCTCCTTTCGGCGGGGGCGCTTGCCGGCGCCCGCTGCTAAAATGCTGTTTACCATAGGAATCGCCTAAATTCGCCAAAACGTCAAGGGGGTACCGGTTAAACCGATACCCCCCTGATGATTTAGTGGGGTTGATGACCCTCAGTCGGTGGGGTTGCTCACGCGCTATTTATTTGCTGCGCAAGCCCGTTGGTGATTACCCACATGTGGTAAGGTGCCCGGCACTTCAGCGCCAAACTTCAAGGTTCCAATGCTAGAAGTGTCGTTTTCGCCCGATTCTCAAGTGCCGGGCACC
>JAHECP010000339.1 GCA_024641665.1 Acidobacteriota bacterium | reverse complement strand
CGCGAGCCGATCGAGCTGGCGGAGGGCCAGCGCGTCGAGCCCGTCGAGCGACACGCCGCCCAGCAGCGCGTCGCCCTCCCGCCGATCGCCCAGCAGGACGACGGCCGCCTCGTCGAGCGCGGCGGCCTCGTCGAGGCTGGCGCCCGCCGCGGCGGCGAGCGCCCGCTCGATCTGCGGGACGGCGTCGGCATCGGGCGCGCGGCGGAGACGATCGACCAGGTCGGCAACCGACTCGGCAGGACGTGCATCCATGGTCTTCACTCTATCGCAGCGCCGCCCGGGTCCGGCACCGCGCCAGGGCCGGTCCTCCCGGTGTCCGACGCTCGCCGGGATGACGGCCCACCGGCGTCAATTGAGAGTAGCAGGCGGCTCGCCGGACACGCGGCCGGTGTACACTGGCACGCGCCGAGAAAACGGACGGCACTCATGGAAGCTGGAGACGAACGCACCAGCCCGAACCTCAGCCGTGGGAGCGACGCGGCGGAGGTGTCGAGACTCAGGCGGGCCGTGGAGGCGTCTGGCGAGGTCATCTTCATGACCGATCGCGACGGCACCTTCGGCTACGTCAACCCCGCCTTCGTGGCGCTCTATGGCTTCGCGGCCGACGAGGTGGTGGGACGCGCCACGCCGCGGGTGCTGAAGAGCGGCCGGCAGAGCGACGAGCACTACCGGGCGTTCTGGGCGCGCCTGCTGGAGGGCGGGATGGTGGGCGCCGAGTTCGTGAACCGCGCGAAGGACGGACGGCTCGTCGAAGTCGAAGGGTCGGTCAGCCCGATCCTCGACGAGCGCGGCGCGATTGCGGGCTTCCTGGCCATCCAATGCGACGTCACCGCGCGCAACGAGCAGATCCGGCGGCTGCACCAGCTCGGTGAGGTGTTCTCGCACGCGGCGGTCGGCATCGCCCTGGCGGTCGGCGAGGAGCCCCGCCTCAGCCTGGTGAACCCGGCGCTCGCGCGGATGTACGGGCACCCCGTGGACGCGCTCGTCGGCGCGCCGATCGAGCAGCTCTTCGCGCCGGAGGTGCGCCACGCGGTGCCCGACTTCATCCGGCGCGTCAAGGAGGAGGGGCAGGCCAGCTTCGAGACCGTGCAGATGCGGGCCGACGGCGCCCGTTTTCCGGTGATGCTGCACATCGCCGGCGTCCGCGACGAGGCCGGGGCGCTCCTGTGGCGCGTGTCGACCGTGATCGATCTGACGGCCGAGCGCCAGGCCCAGCAGGCGATTGTGGAGAGCGAGGCCAGGTACCGCACGCTCTACACGTCGATGCGCGAGGGCGTGGCCCTGCACGAGCTCGTCTACGACGCCGAGGGCCGCGCGGTGGACTACCGCATTCTCGAAGTCAACCCGGCGTTCCAGCGCCACACCGGGCTCGAGCCGTCCAGCGCGGTCGGCCGGCTCGCCACGGAGGTATACGGCGTGTCGGCGCCCTACCTCGACGTGTACAGCCAGGTGGCGGCGTCGGGCGAGTCCGCGTCGTTCGAGCTGAGCTTCGATCCGCTGGGGCGCGTGTTCCAGGTGTCGGCGTTCCGGACGGGGCCGGGCCGCTTCGCCACGGTCTTCGAGGACGTGACCGAGCGGCGCCGGCTCGAGGAGCAGTTCCGGCAGGCGCAGAAGATGGAGGCCATCGGCCGGCTCGCCGGCGGCATCGCGCACGACTTCAACAACCTGCTGACGGCCATCCTCGGCTACTCCGAGCTCCTGCTCGAGCAGACGCTGCCCGAGACGGCCCGGGCCGACGTGCTGCAGATCCGCAAGGCGGGCGAGTCGGCGGCGGGGCTCACGCGGCAGCTGCTGGCCTTCAGCCGCAAGCAGGTGCTGCGGCCCGAGCTGGTCAGCCTCAACGACGTCGTGCGCGACATCGACGCCATGCTGCAGCGCGTCATCGGCGAGGACATCACGCTGGTCTCGATTCCCGCGCCGCGGCTGTGGCGCGTCGCCGCCGACCCGGGGCAGATGCAGCAGGTGCTGCTCAACCTCGCGGTGAACGCCCGCGACGCGATGCCCTCCGGGGGCTCGCTCATCATCGAGACCGCCAACGTGTCGATCGCGCGGGGCGGCGCCGTGGCCGGCTCGCCGCCCGCCGGCGACTACGTCTCGCTCACCGTGAGCGACACGGGGACCGGCATGCCGGCCGAGGTGCAGGCGCGGCTGTTCGAGCCGTTCTTCACCACCAAGGAGCAGGGCAAGGGCACCGGCCTCGGCCTGTGCACGGCGTACGGCATCGTGAAGCAGAGCGAGGGGCACATCATGGTGCAGAGTGAGGTGGGGCGCGGCACGACGTTCCGCATCCTGCTGCCGCGCGCGAACGACGTGCCGGCCGCCGTGGCTGCGGCCGAGATCGCGCCGGGGTCGACCGCCGGCAGCGAGACGGTGCTCGTCGTCGAGGACCAGGCGCCGGTGCGTGCCCTGATCGGCAAGGTGCTGCGCGGGCTCGGCTACCGCGTGCTCGAGGCGGCGGACGCCGGACAGGCCGAGGAGCTGGTCGCGCATCTCGACGGCCGGCTCGATCTGCTCCTGACCGACCTCCTGCTCGGGGCGGTGAACGGCCCCGAGCTGGCGCAGCGCATGGTCGCCGAGCGGCCGGATCTCGCCGTGCTGTACGTCTCGGGCCACGCCGACCAGGGCACGCTGCTCGGCGTGATGAGCAGCCGGATCGCGTTCCTGCACAAGCCGTTCACGCCGGACATGCTGGCACGAAAGGTGCGTCTCGTCCTCGACAGCCGCGACCGGACCCGGATCGAGCCGATGTGACGGCGCGCCGCCTGACCTGCCCATGTCGAACCGACTGACGCGCAACGCGCCCGTGCTGGCCGCCGGGGCGATCGTGTCCGCCGCGCTCGTCGCGGTCGGCTGGGTGGACTACCGCGCGACGCGCCGGGAGCTCCTCGATCTCCTGCGGGACCAGGCGGTCTCGCTGCGGGCGACGGTGGCCGCCGCGGTCCGCGTCAACCGGCTCGCCGGCGCCCAGGCGGAGCAGGACCTCGCGGCGCGCCTGCTCGACAATGCCCGCCTGCTCGGCGAGCTCGACCGGCGCGGCGCGCTCGACCAGCCGACCCTCGACGCCGTGGCCCGGGACAACGCACTGTTCCGCGTGACCGTCTTCGACGCGCGGGGCGTGCGGGAGCGCGGCAGCGGCGGGCCCCGCGGCTTCGGCTTCGGCG
>JAHECP010000166.1 GCA_024641665.1 Acidobacteriota bacterium | reverse complement strand
GCCGCGGCCCGACGGCCGCCGGCTCCTCCGACGGCGCCGGTGCGGCCGGCGGCGGCTCGGCGGGAGGCTCTTCGGGCGGCGGCGGTTCAGCGAACGGGTCGGTGGCCGTGAACGGCGACTGGCCGCTCAGCCGCTCCGCAATCACGGCGTCGGGGTTCGGCGTCCCGAGCATCACCAGGGCCTTGCGAAACCGGTCGAGGTGGGCGGACTCCCACGGCTCCCTGGCCACCAGGTCCTCGGCGATGACACCGGCCTCGGTCGCCTGGCCGGCAGCCAGGTACGCGTCGGCGAGCTCCGCCTGCGCCTGGTACATCGTGGACTCGAGTCCGCCGTCCACGCAGATCTCGACGAGCTTCAGCAGGGCCGGGATCTGTTTCGGCGCCCGGGTCGCGAACTCCTGCAGGACGACGGACGCGTCGCCCCAGTTCTCGGCCGCGATCATCCCGTCGACGAGCCCGTCGAGCAGGCGGAACGCGAGATCGGGATTCGCGCCCGCCAGGCCCAGTCCGATCTGCACGAGGCGCTCGCGGCAGTCCGGATCCTTCTCGAGCAGCTCGGTCGCGAGCGCGAGCCCGGCGTCGCCGTCCCCGGTGCGCAGCTCCATGTCGAGCAGGGCCTCGAGGAGGGCGGGGTCGTCGCCCGCCACTTCCCGCGTGAGGTACTGCCGGGCCTCGTCGATCCGGCCGCCGGAGATGGCCGCGCGGGCGAGCCGGCCGCGGCCGGCGGCGTCGGCGGGATCGAGGCGGACCGCCTCGCGGAGCGCGGCGAGCGCCTCCTCGGGACGTTCCTTCTCGTCGAGGTCGGCCGCCATCTCGCGATAGCGATCCGCGGCGCCGGCGACGTTGCCCTGCTCCTCGATGACCTTCGCGGCCAGGCGACGGGCGTCGAAGTCGGTCGGATCGATCTCGCCGAGGCGGATCACGATCTGGCGCGCGCCGAAGTCCTGCCCGCGCGCGCGGCGGCGCGCGAGCACGGCGGTGAAGTGGGTCTTGGCGTCGGCGAGGAGGCCCTGCCGCGCGGAGATCTCCGCGAGCTCGAGCTGGACCTCCTCGTTGTCGGGCTGGATCTTCAGGATCTTCTTGTAGAGCGCGGCGGCCCTGGGGTAGAAGCCGTCGTCGACGAAGTGCTTCGCGATGCGCGAGTACTGCGCCGCGGCCTGCTGGGCCTGCCCGGCGCGCACATAGAGGTCGCCCAGCGTGTTGGTGGTCGTCCAGTCGCGCGGGTTGGCCTCGACCACGCGCACGTACTCGGCGATCGCCTGGTCGAGCCGACCCTGGCGAAGCAGCTTTTCCGCCTTCTTGAGCGTGTCCTGGCGATCGCTGGCCACAGGTTCACCGCGCGGGTCTGAGCCGACCTGACGAACGGATCATCTCATCCTATCAAACAGCGAGGGAGGGCGAAACGAGCGGCGATGGACCGGCGAGTACCCGAACCGGGCGACCGCGGCGAGGTGTTCGGCGGTGGCGTAGCCTTTGTGGCGATCGAAGCCGTATCGGGGGTCTTGCGCGTGCAGCGCGCACATGAGGCGGTCGCGCGTGACCTTCGCGACGATCGACGCCGCCGCGATGGCCGCACAGCGCGCGTCGCCGTGGACGACGGCATGCTGCGCCATGTGCAGGCCGGGAATCCGGAACGCGTCGACGAACACCAGGTCGGGTTGCGGCGCGAGATCGGCGATGGCGCGCGCCATGGCCCGCAGCGACGCCTGGTGGATGTTCCAGCGGTCGATGCCCTCGACGTCCACCGAGCCGACCGCCCACGCCCGCGCCGAGGCCGTGATCTCCTCGTAGAGGCGGTCGCGCTCGACGGCGGTGAGCGCCTTCGAGTCGCGCACCCCGCGCACCGGCCGGGCGGGGTCGAGGATGACCGCGCCCGCCATTACCGGCCCGGCCAGGCAGCCGCGGCCGACCTCGTCGACGCCGGCCACGTGCACGAAGCCGAGGCGGCGTGCGACGTTCTCGAGGCTGCGGGTGGCGCGGGACCTTCCCATCGGCATCCGGGCCGGCGGGCGTCGCCCCGGGCACGCGGCGTCGCCGCCGGGCCGCCCGCGCGTCAGGCGCTCCGCTGCTCTTTCATCCGGGCGGCCTTGCCGCGCAGCTCGCGCAGGAAGTACAGCTTGGCGCGCCGCACGCGCGCGGTGCGCACCACCTCGATCTTCTGGATGACCGGCGAGTGCAGCGGGAAGATGCGCTCGACGCCCTGGCCGAACGACACCTTCCGGACGGTGAACGACGCGCGGGTACCGCCGCGGTGCATGGCGATCACCAGGCCCTCGAACACCTGGATGCGCTCCTTGTCGCCCTCGCGCACCTTCACGTGCACCCGCACGGTGTCGCCGGGCTTGATCGCCGGCCGCTTCAGCGTCTGCGCGCGCTCGACCGTCTCTATGGCGTTCATGAGATCGCTCCCTTCTCCTTCGTCTCCATCAACTCCCGCAGGACCCGGCGCTCTTCGTCGTCGAGCACCGCCGCGGCCAGCAGTTCCGGCCGGCGCTCCAGCGTGCGCCTGACGGCCTCACGCTTGCGCCAGCGGGCGATCTCCGCGTGGTGCCCCGACAGCAGCACCGGCGGCACGCCCAGCGACCGGAACTCCGCCGGCCGCGTGTAGTGCGGAAAGTCGAGCAACCCCCGCACGAACGACTCCGAGACGACCGACTGGTCGTCGCCCACCACGCCCGGCACGAGCCGGGCGACCGCGTCGGCGATGACCAGCGCGGCGAGCTCGCCGCCCGTCAGCACGTAGTCGCCGATCGACAGCTCCTCGGTCGCGAGGTGCTCGCGGACCCGCTCGTCCACGCCCTCGTAGCGGCCGCAGAGAATCACGATCCGCTCGAGTCGGCTGAGCCGCTCCGCCTCGCGATGCGCGAAGGGCCGGCCCTGCGGCGAGGTCAGCACCACCGCGTCCGGCGCGCCGCGCTCGGCCCGAATCGCGTCCACCGCCCGGAACAGCGGCTCGGCCTTCAGCACCATGCCCGGGCCGCCGCCGTACGGCACGTCGTCCACCACCCGGTGGCGGTCGTCGGTGTAGTCGCGCAGGTCGCGCACCCGCACGTCCAGCACGCCCCGCGCGGCCGCCCGCCCGAGCAGGCTCTCGGCGAGCGGCACCTCGACCATCCGCGGAAAGATCGTGACGATGTCCAGCTTCATTTATCAGATCGGCGGGGCCCCCTGCACCCCGCCTGGCTCGTCGCTCGCGGGGGCCCCTTCGCCCCGCTCCGCTCCTCGCTCATCTACAGCGGCAGGGCCCCCTGCACTCCGCGCCGCTCCCTCGCCCGGCCGCCGCCTACTCGAGATCGAGCAGCCCCTCCGGCGGGTCGATCACGATCTCGCGCGCCTGCGGGTCGATCCGCACGCAAATCGCGCGCGCCAGCGGCACCAGCAGCTCGCGCCCGCCGCGATCGACCACGAGGTGGCTGCCGTGCCAGCCGCCCTCGACGCGCGTCACCTGGCCCACCGTCTCGCCGGCGCGCGTCGCGACCCGGCAGCCGACCAGGTCGTGCCGGTAGTACTGCCCGGCGGCCAGCGGCGTCAGCTCTTCGACCGGCACGCGCAGCTCGGCGCCGGCCAGCGCCTCGGCCTCCGTCATCGACCCCACCTCGCGGAAGCCCACGATCGGGCGCCCCCGGTGGAAGCGCACCGCCGCGATCGTGACCGACTCCACGCGGCCCCCGCGGCGCAGCCACAGGACGTGGCCTGCGCGAAACCGCGACTCGGGGAAGTCGGTTTCGGGGTCCACGATGACCTGCCCGAACCGCCCGTGCGTGCGGGCCACGCGGCCCACCGTGGCCATCGCGTCCCAGGCCGCCTCGTCCATTCCGCTCTCAGGTCCGGTCGCGGAACTCGACGGTGGCGCGCCGGCCCTCGCGCTCGGCGGTCAGGCCGGCCAGCAGCCGCACGGCGTTCGCCGTGCGCCCCTGCCGCCCGATGACGCGGCCGAGATCGCCGGGCGCCATCGTGAGCTCCACGACGAGCTGCCCGCGGTGCTCGCTCTGGGCGACCGCCACCTGGTCGGGGTGATCGGCCAGCGCCCGGGCGATCACCTCGACGACGTCACGCACCGCGCTCACGACGGCTGTTCGGCCGGCGCGGGCTCGGCCGCCGCGACCGGCGCGGGCATGCGCCCGACCAGCGTGCGCACCGAATCCGAGGGCCGGGCGCCGACGCCCAGCCAGTACGCGAGCCGCTCCCGGTCGATCTCGAGGGTCTCCGGCCTGGTGCGCGGGTTGTAGTGCCCGAGCACCTCGACGAACCGGCCGTCGCGCGGAGCCTGCGAGTCGGTGACCACCACCCTGAAGAAGGGCCGCTTTTTCGAGCCCGTCCGCCGCATGCGAATCGCTAGCATTCCTACTCCTCGGTCCTCACACCCCGGGCCCACGCGGCCCGCCTCACTGGTTCATCATCGAACGGAGGTTGTGGAGCGCCTGGCGCCGCCCCTTCCCTTTCCCCTTCTTGCCGCGGCCCGAACCGGCCATGCCGCCCACGACCTTCAGCATCTTGCGCATCTCGACGAACTGCTTCAGCAGCCGGTTCACCTCTTCGACCGACGTGCCGCTGCCGCGCGCGATGCGCTTGCGGCGGCTGCCGTTGATCATCTGGTGCTGGCGGCGCTCGGTCGGCGTCATCGAGTTGATGATCGCCTCGACGCGCGTGAGCTGCCCCTCGTCGATCTGGTCGCGCTGCGCGTTGAGCTCCTTCAGCGCGCCCATGCCCGGGATCATGCCCAGGATCTGCTCGAGCGGCCCCATCTTGCGGATCGCCCGCAACTGGTCGCGGAAGTCCTCGAGCGTGAACTCGTCGCGCCGGATCTTCCGCTCGAGCCGCGCCGCGTCCTCGGTCGTGATGACCTGCTCGGCCTTCTCGATGAGCGACAGCACATCGCCCATGCCGAGCACCCGCGACACCACGCGGTCGGGGTGGAACGGCTCGAGGTCCTGCACCCGCTCGCCGCTGCCGACGAACGCAATCGGCACGCCGAGGACCCCGACGACCGACAGCGCCGCGCCGCCGCGGGCGTCGCCGTCCATCTTGGTCAGCACCACGCCCGTGACGCCGATGCGCCGGTTGAACTCGCCGGCGCTCTTGATGGCGTCCTGGCCGGTCATCGCATCGGCCACGAACAGCCGGTCGCCGGCCGCGACGGCCCGCTGGATCGCCTCGAGCTCGGCCATCAGCTCGTCGTCGAGGTGCAGCCGCCCGGCCGTGTCCACGATGAGCGTGTCGTACCCGAGGTTCTTCGTGGCCACGAGCGCGCCGGACGCGCGCACCACCGGGTCCATCTCGCCCTCGGGGTCGTGAACCCGCAGCCCCGCCTGCGTGCCCACCACCGAGAGCTGCGCGATGGCCGCCGGCCGCCGCACGTCGGTGGACACCAGCAGCGCGTGGCGTCCCTGCCGGCCCAGCCACGCCCCCAGCTTGGCCGCCGTCGTCGTCTTGCCGGAGCCCTGCAGCCCCAGCAGCAGGATCACCCGCGGCGACGAGGTCGCCGGCGGCAGTCCGCCGGTCGTGTCGCCGAAGAGCGCGCGCATCTCGTCGCGCACGATGCGCACGACGTGCTGATCGGGCGTCAGGCTCCGCAGCACCGCCTGGTCGACCGCGCGGTCCCTCACGCGGTCCACGAACGCCTTGACCACCCGGAAGTTGACGTCGGCTTCGAGCAGCGCGAGCCGGATCTCGCGCAGCGCCGCCTCGACCGACTCTTCGGTGAGCCGGGGCTGCCCGCGCAGCGAGCGGAACACGTCCTGGAGCCGGGTGCTCAGCGCCTCGAACATCTCGCGTTGCCGGTCGGCGCCGGGCGTCGTGACCTGCCCGGCCGACCTCAAGATCGCCCTAAGCGATTCAAACGCAAACGCTTATCATAGCGCAGGGGGTACGAAGTTGTCAAACGCGACCGGCCCGGGCCGCCCGCGTCACACCGACTCGAGGCGGTGCCCCAGCTTGTCCTTCTTCGTCTTCAAGTACCGGCGGGTGAACTCCGAGGCGGGGATCTCGAGCGGCACCGACTCGGCGACCGAGAGGCCGTACCCCTTGAGGCCCACGAACTTGCGCGGGTTGTTGGTGAGCAGCCGCATGGACCGCACGCCCAGGTCCCCTAGGATCTGCGCGCCGATCCCGTAGTCGCGCTGGTCCGGCTTGAAGCCGAGCCGCTCGTTCGCCTCCACCGTGTCGTAGCCGTCGTCCTGCAGCGCGTAGGCGCGGATCTTGTTGGACAGCCCGATGCCCCGCCCCTCCTGGTTCAGGTAGAGGAGCACCCCGCGGTCCTCGTCCGCGATGCGCTGCATCGCCGTCGAGAGCTGCGACCCGCAGTCGCAGCGGGCCGAGTGGAAGACGTCGCCCGTCAGGCAGCGCGAGTGCACCCGGACCAGCATGTTCTCGCCGTCGCCGACGTCGCCCCGGACGAGCGCCACGTGGGTCTCGCCGTCGATCAGGCTCTCGTAGGCGTAGACCCTGAACTCGCCGAACTCGGTCGGGAGTTTCGCCGAGGCGACGCGCCGCACCAGACGCTCGTTCCGCATCCGGTACTTGATCAGGTCGGCGATCGTGATCATCAGCAGCCCGTACCGCTTCGTGAACTTCGCGAGCTGCGGCACGCGCGCCATCGTTCCGTCCGCGTTCATGATCTCGCAGATGACGCCGGCCGGGTACACGCCGGCCGCCCGGGTGAGGTCCACGGTGGCCTCGGTCTGGCCGGCACGCACGAGCACGCCGCCGTCGCGGGCCCGGAGCGGGAACATGTGCCCGGGGCGCGCCAGGTCGGAGGGGCGCGTCTCCGGGTCGATCGCGGCGAGGACCGTCGCGGCGCGGTCGGCGGCCGAGATGCCGGTGCTCGTGCCGCGCTTCGCCTCGATCGACACGCAGAAGGCGGTGTCGAAGCGCGCGGTGTTCTGGGAGACCATGAGCGGGATGTCGAGCTGATCGAGGCGCTCGCCCGTCATGGCGAGGCAGACCAGTCCCCGCCCGTGCCGCGCCATGAAGTTGATGGCTTCGGGCGTGATCTTGTCGGCGGCGATCGTCAGGTCGCCCTCGTTCTCGCGGTTCTCGTCGTCGACGACGATAATCATCTCGCCGGCGCGGATCGCGTCGATCGCGTCCTCGATCCGGGCGAACGGCGACTTCGGCTGACGGCCCCTGGCAATCTTCAGGTCCCGCGGCATGTCGTTACTCTCGCTGTTCCGGACGGGGCGGCTCAGTGGAGCAGCCGGCCCCCGCCGTGGAGGTCGAACTCCCCGGCTTCGATGGCCCGCACCACGTACTTGCCGAGGATGTCGCACTCGATGTTCACCGGGTCCTGCACGCGCGCCGCGCGCAGGTTGGTGTTGTCCCAGGTGAACGGGATGATCTGGACGTCGAAGTGCCGCTCGTCGAGGCCGGCCACCGTCAGACTGATGCCGTCCACGGCAATCGACCCCTTGCGCACGATGTACGGCGCGAGCAGGGTCGGATACCGCACCGTGAGCCAGTGGTGCTCGCCCTCGTGCCGCAGATCCTCGATCGTCCCCGTGGCGTCCACGTGCCCCTGCACGAAATGGCCGCCCATCCGCGCGTCGGCCCGCACCGGCCGTTCCAGGTTCACGAGCGATCCCCGCTTGAGCGATCCGAGCGAGGTCACCCGCGTGGTCTCCGGCGAGACGTCCATGTGGACGCCGTCCGCGTCGGAGGAGATCACCGTGAGGCAGACGCCGTTGACCGCCACGCTGTCGCCCGGCGCCAGCTCGTCCGCCAGCGCCGCCACGACCCTGAGGCGGAAGCCCGCCGGCGTCGGCTTGACCTCGCCCACCTCCCCGACCGCTTCAATCAATCCGGTGAACATGGCCCTCCACCAGGACGTCGGCTCCGCAGCATTCCGCGTGGCGATCCAGGAGTTGACCGACCGACAACACACTGCCTGAAAGCCACGGGACGCCGTCGGCGCCCAGGACGAGGGGCGTGATCCACAACCGGACGCGATCGACGAGGCCCGCGCGCCACACCGCCGCGTGCAGCGCAGGTCCACCTTCGACGACGAGCGACTGCACGCCCCTCCGGGCGAGCGCGGCGAGCGCGAACGACAACCCCTCGTCGGCCGTCAGGAGCTCCGCCCCCGCCGCCTCGAGGTCCCGCGCGCGGGCCGCCTGCGCCTCTGCGCCAGACGCCGTCGTGACAATTATGACCGGACCCGCCGCCAAGGTCGAGAGCAGCCGTGCCGACGTCGGCGTGCGCAGCCGCCGGTCGAAGACCACGCGGGTCAGCGGACGATGGCGGTACGCTCCCCGGGCGGTCAGCTGCGGATCGTCGGCGAGGACCGTGCCCGACCCCACTGCGATCGCGTCGACTTCGGCGCGCTCCCAATGGATGAGGCGGTCGGCGGCCGGCCCCGTGAGCCGCGTGGCCCGACCCGGCGCCGCTGCGACGCGTCCGTCGAGACTGAGCGCCACCTTGAGCGTCACGTGCGGGCGCCCGCGCACCATGGCGGTGAAGAACGGCGCGTTCAGCCGCACCGACTCGTCGCGACCGGGGCCCAGGACGACCTCGACGCCGCGCGCGCGCAGGTAGCGCACGCCGCCGCCCTTCACCTGCGGGTTCGGGTCTTCCACCGCCGCCACCACGCGCGCGATGCCCGCCGCGACGATCCGCTCGGTGCACGGGCCCGTGCGGCCCCGGTGGCAGCACGGCTCCAGCGTGCAGTACAGCGTGGCGCCGCGCGCGCGCGACCCGGCCTCGGCGAGCGCGTTCACTTCGGCGTGCGGCTGCCCGGCCGCTTCGTGGTAGCCGCAGCCCACGGTGACGCCGTCCGGCGTCACGACGAGCGCTCCGACCATCGGATTCGGAGCCGTCCGGCCCCGGCCCCGTCCGGCCAGCAGGAGCGCGCGCGTCATGTGCCGATCGTCGTTCACCACTTCTCTTCGAAGAGGGCGTCCACGTAGTCCCGGGGCGAGAACGGCACCAGATCGTCGATCGCCTCGCCGACGCCGACGTAGCGAATCGGCAGCCCGAGGTCGTGGGCGATGGCGACGGCGATCCCGCCCTTCGCCGTGCCGTCGAGCTTGGCCAGCACGATGCCCGTCACGCCAGCGGCCTGCAGGAACTCGCGCGCCTGCACGAGGCCGTTCTGCCCGACCGTCGCGTCGAGCACGAGCAGCACCTCGTGCGGCGCGCCGGGCGTCTCGCGCGCCGCCACGCGCCGGATCTTCTCGAGCTCGCCCATCAGGTTGACGCGGGTGTGGAGCCGCCCGGCGGTATCCACGATCACGAGATCGCGACCGCGGGCCTTCGCCGACGCCAGCGCGTCGAAGACGACGGCCGCCGGATCGCCGCCGGCCTGCGCGCGCACGAGGTCCACGCCCGCGCGCCGCGCCCAGATCTCCAGCTGCTCGACCGCCGCGGCGCGGAACGTGTCGGCCGCGCAGATGAGCGGCTGACGGCCCTCGGCCCTGGCCAGCGCGGCGAGCTTGCCGACGGTCGTCGTCTTGCCGGTCCCGTTGACGCCGACCACCAGCACAACGTGCGGCGGCCCGCCGAGCGCCACCGGCCGCTCGGCGCCGGCGAGCACGCTCAGGATCTCGGCCTTCACCAGCGCCCGCAGGTCCGCGTCCCGTCCCGCCTGCGCCCGCACGGCGTCCACGATGAGGCCGGTGGCCGCCACGCCGACGTCCGCCGAGAGCAGCACCTCCTCGAGCGCGTCCGCGGTCTGCAGATCGACGGGCCGGCTGCGCCGCGCCGCGGTCCCGGGCGCGCCGAGCACCTCGTCGAGGCGCGACACGAGCTGCTTCGTGGTCCGGGCCAGGCCCTGGCGGATGCGGCCGAAGACGGTCATGACGCGGTCTCGCTCGGGAGGGGTGCTCGGCAGGTGGTGACGGTTCGGCGGCTCGACACGCGGCAACGCCCGCGCGCGCGGACATCCACGATTCTATCATCCGCCCTCGGCTTCCGCGCGCTGCGGGCGCAGCATCAGCTCCTGCACGCCGGCCTGCGGCGTCTTCCGGCCGCCCAGCACCTCGGCCATCTGCGCCGCAATCGGGAGCTCCACGCCGCAGCGGGTGCCGAGCGCCAGCGCCGCGCCCGTCGTGCGCACGCCCTCGGCCACCATGCGCATGCTCGCGAGGATCTCCTGGAGGGGCCGGCCGCGGCCCAGCTCGATGCCGACGTGGCGGTTGCGGCTGAGCGAGCCCGTGCAGGTCAGCACCAGATCGCCCAGGCCGCTCAGCCCGGACAGCGTCTCGCGCCGCCCGCCGAGCGCGCAGGCCAGACGCGAAATCTCCGCGAGGCCGCGCGTGATGAGCGCGGCCAGCGCGTTGTGGCCGAGCCCGAGCGACTGGACGACGCCCGCGGCAATCGCGATGACGTTCTTCATGGCTCCGCCGATCTCGACGCCCACGACGTCGTCGCTGGCGTACAGGCGGAGGACGCGCCCGCGGAAGTGCTCCTGCACGGCCGCCGCCGCCGCGGCGTCCGACGAGGCCACGAGCAGCGCGGCCGGCAGGCTCCGCGCCACCTCGATCGCGAAGCTCGGCCCCGACAGGACGACGATCCGGCGGCCCGCCCCGAGCTCCTGCTCGAAGACCTCCGACATGCGGAGGCGCGTGTCGACCTCGAGCCCCTTGGTGGCGCTCACCACGATGGCGTCGGGCGCGACGGCCCGCACCGCCGCCCGGATGACGGCGCGCGTGCCGTGCGACGGCACCGCCGACACCACGAAGCCGGCGCCGTCGAGCGCCTCCTCGAGCGAGGCGGTCGGCCGGACGCTGGGAGGCAGGTTCACGTCGGGCAGGTAGGTCGGATTCGCCCGTCGCGCGGCCATCTCGGCGACGAGCGACCGGTCGCGGCCCCACAACCGCACGTCGTCCCCGATGGCACCGAGGTGCACGGCGAGCGCCGTGCCCCAGCTGCCGGCGCCCAGGATGGCCGAGGTTCTGTCCATGGGATGACTCCCGCGCGGCGGACGACCCCGGCCGGCCGCGCGGCCCCGTCAGTGACTGAGCTGGCCGACGGGCCGGCCCAGACGGCGCTCGGTGCCGGCGCGGATGCGCGCGAGGTTCGAGCGGTGGCGGAACACGATCAGGGCCGCGACCGCCGCCGCGCCGCCCACCACGGTCGTCGACGCGCCGAGCCAGTACGCCGTGGGCGGCACGATCACCGTCGCCACGATCGAACCGAGCGACACGTAGCGCGTGGTCCACACCACGCTCGTGAAGATCACGGCCGCGACGACCGTGGCGGCCGGCGCCAGCATCGAGAACACGCCGCAGGCCACGGCGACCCCCTTGCCGCCGTGGAACCGCAGCCACACAGGGTAGACGTGGCCGACGACGGCCGCCACCCCGGCCGCCGTGCGCGCGGCCATGCCGACACCCGCCAGCTCCGCCAGCCAGACCGCGGCGGTGCCCTTGGCCACGTCGAGCAGGAGCACGGCCACGCCGCGACCCGTGCCCGTCATCCGGGCCACGTTGGTCGCGCCGACGTTGCCGCTGCCGGTGACACGGATGTCGACGCCGCCGACGCGCGCCAGCAGGAACGCGAACGGCACCGACCCCAGCAGGTACCCGCAGACGACCACGCTCCACTCCGGCATCGGCGACATCCTCGGGTGTAGGCAGGCTGCGGCGGCGTCGGACCGCCGGCACCCAATCATAGCAGCCCGTGGCGACGACGGGCCTCCCGCGGCCCCTTGTTCCGTCCCTGCCTGGCGCGCCGGACGCGCGCCACGGGCGGCCAGGTCGGGCGGGAACGACCGCGGGACGCGCGCCTCACGGCGCCACGAGCGGCGTCACGAGCCGCGGTGTGTACTCCGCGCCGCGCGGCGACAGGCGGCTCTCGAAGAGCGTGACCGATGCGACGTGCACCGGCCCGGCCTCGACGCACGCGCGCGCGA